>SXHE01000336.1 GCA_005773755.1 Planctomycetia bacterium | reverse complement strand
TCGTTCGCGGCCGGCGCCACCCGCGTGCTGTGCGCCTGCGACCTGCTGAACGAGGGGTGGGACTGCCCGGCGGTCGAGGTGCTGTTCATGGCCCGGCCCACGCTCTCGAAGGTGATCTACCTGCAGCAGCTCGGCCGGGGCACCCGCAAGGCACCCGGCAAGGAGTCGCTCATCGTGTTCGACTTCGTGGACAACGCCACGCGGTACAACGCCTCGTTCAGCCTGCACCGGGTACTCGGCGTCAACCGGTACCGCAAGGGCGGGCTGGTGCTGGGCAGCCCCGACGCGCTGAAGGCGGAAGGGGAGGCGCTCGCCCACGACGCGGCGCCGCAGACGCTGCCGGTGTCGCTGTGGGCGACCGACTTCCGCGAGATCGACGTGTTCGACTGGCAGGACGCGGTCAAGGGGCTGGGATCGGCCGCGGCTCTGGAGGACGAACTGGGCGCGACCGAGGGGCGGATCCGCGACGCGGCCCGGAACGGGATCGTGGTGGCGGACCACGTCCTGCCGCTGGGCGAGCGGACGTACTACTACTTCCGCCCCGAGCGGGCCGAAGAGATCCGCACCCAACTTAACCTCCCGCACGTCGACGACGAGACGATCCGCGACCTGTTCCTGGCGTTCGTGAACAAGATGGACATGTCGGCGTCGTACAAGCCGGTGATGCTCCGGGCGCTGCTCGACCTGGCGGACGGGGACGGGCGGGCGCGTGTGGACGACCTCGCGCGGGCGTTCTCCGAGTTCTACCGCGAGCGCCGTCGGGCGGGGCTGGCGGTCGAGAGGGCGAACTCCCGGATGGCCGACCCCGACGCCGTCACGTTGGAGGCCGCCCGGCAGGTGATGCTCGACATGCCGTTCCGGAAGTTCGAGCAGAAGAAGTTCCTGAAGTACGACACGGACGTGGCGTTCGTCCGGTTCGCGCCGGCCCTGTGGCGGCGGCTGGCCACCGACGACCGGGCCGCGCTCCGGTCCGCCTGTACCACCAAGATCGACGCCTACTATGAGCGACTCGTCGAATAACGCCTGCCCGTTCTGCGCCCTTCTGGCCGGTCGGGTGATCGACTCGAACGATCTGGCGCTCGTGATCGAGGACGCGTTCCCGGTGAGCCACGGTCACACGCTCGTCGTGTCCCGGCGGCATGTGGAATCGTTCTTCGACCTTTCCTCCGACGAACTCGCGGCCGTGGCGGACCTGCTGCGGCGCGCGAAGGCTCGACTCGACGAGCGGGACCACCCGGACGGGTACAACGTCGGGATCAACGTCGGCCGCGACGCGGGCCAGACGGTCATGCACGTCCACGTCCACCTGATCCCGCGCTACGGCGGCGACGTTCCCGCGCCGCGCGGCGGGGTCCGCAACGTGATTCCTGGGAAGGGGGATTACGCCCACCCGACACGCGGGGACAGCCGAGACTGTTAGCCGCGTTCACCCGGACAGAGCCCCACTCGTCGGACCGCCACATCGGTCCCGCGCTCCGCTCAATGGCGATCGGCGTTCATTCACCATACAATTGCCCGACGCATCCCGGCCCCACGGCGAATGTTGTTCACCAACACCGTCTCCGACCAGACCGCCGGTCGCGTCGGCGCGGTGCGATTCGACCCGACGGACCCGCCCATGCTCGCGACCCGACCAAGTCTCCCCGCGCCGGGCCAAGTCGTCCGAGTTCGGCACAGGCAGTACCTCGTCGAAGAGGTCGAGCCGTCCACCGTCCCGACCGACGCCGCGCTCGTCCGCCTCGCGTGCCTCGACGACGACGCGCAGGGCCAACCCCTCGAAGTCCTGTGGGAACTTGAACCGGACGCGGAAGTACTGACCGCCACCGGGTGGGACCACGTCGCGGCGCGGGGGTTCGACGCCCCCGGCCTGTTCGCGTCTTACGTCCACACGCTCCGGTGGAACTGCGTGACGGCGGCCAACCCGCGCCTGTTCCAGGCCCCGTTCCGGGCCGGCATCAAACTCGATGCGTATCAGATCGAACCGCTCCGCAAGGCCCTGCTGCTGCCCCGCGTGAATCTGTTCATCGCCGACGACGTCGGGCTGGGCAAGACGATCGAGGCGGGCTTGATCGCCCGCGAACTTCTGCTCCGCAAGAAGGTCCGCGACGTGGTCGTCGCGTGCCCGCCGTCGATCCTCCCGCAGTGGCAGGACGAACTCGAAAGCCGGTTCGGCCTCACCTTCCAGGTCATCGACCGCGAGTATTTTCTGACCACGCGCCGCGAGCGCGGGTACGCCACGAACCCGTGGGCCACCCACACCCGGTTCCTGATCTCCCACCGGCTGCTGATCGACGAGCAGTACGCCGGCCCGCTGCGGGACTGGCTCGGCGAGTTCCGGCCGGGGTCGCTCTTGATCCTCGACGAGGCGCACCACGCGGCCCCGGCGAGCGGCACGAAATACGCCATCGACTCGAAGATCACCCGCGCCGTCCGCGACCTGGCACCCCGGTTCGAGCATCGCCTCTTCCTCTCGGCGACGCCGCACACCGGGCACTCCAACCGCTTCTCGGCCCTGCTGGAGATTCTGGACCCGCAGCGGTTCTGCCGGGGCGTGCCGGTGAAGGACAAGAAGGTACTGGAAGCCGTGATGGTCCGCCGGCTCAAGGAGGACATTCGCTCCATTCAGGGCGGGTTCCCGGAGCGGAAGGTCGTCCAGATCGACATCGACGGGCTTCCAGACAGTGCCCCGGAACTCAGGCTGTCGGCGCTACTCGACCGCTACCGCACGCACTGGGAGGAGCGGCTTCAGGGCGCGACGGCCCGCAAGCAGGCGGTCGCGATGCTCCTCGTGTCGGGCCTCCAGCAGCGGCTCCTGTCGTCGGTCGATGCGTTCGCCCGGACCCTCAAGGTCCACCGGGCGACGGTCGCGCGCCACCGCGACACGGGCGCGACCAAGCGGGTCACGCCGAGCCTGTTCGACCTGATCGCCGCCGCGCCGGGGGCCGACGACGACCGCGCGGCCGTCGAACCGGACGAACTGGGCCGCGAAGAAGACGCGCAGATCGAGGCCGCGACCGAGGCGACGATGGCGGGCACGGCCGACGAGGGCCTGCGGCTGCTCGACGAGATGACCAACGTCGCGGAGAACGCGCGGGGTCGGCCCGACGCTCGCGTCCGCAAACTGATCGAGTGGGTGAAGGTCAACTTGCTCCCCGACGGCGCGCGGTGGAACGACAAGCGGGTGCTGATCTTCACCGAGTACGAGGACACCCTCCGCTACCTGCGCGAGCAGATCGAGGCCGCGATCGCGGACACCGACCGGGCCGGCGAGCGGCTCGCGGTGTACCGGGGTTCGACCCCGGCGACCGACCGCAAAACCATCAAGGCCGCGTTCAACGCGGACCCGAAGAAGAACCCGCTGCGCGTCCTGCTCTGCACCGACGCGGCCCGCGAGGGCATCAACCTCCAGACCCACTGCGCCGACCTGTTTCACTTCGACGTGCCGTGGAATCCGAGCCGCATGGAGCAGCGGAACGGGCGGATCGACCGCAAGCTTCAGCCGAGTCCCGAAGTCCGGTGCCACTACTTCGTCTACAAGCAGCGCGCCGAGGACCGGGTCTTGCAGGCCGTCGTCCGCAAGACCGACATCATCAAGCGCGAACTCGGCAGTCTCGCCCAGGTGATCGAGGGCAAGCTCACCGACACCCTGTCACGGGGCATTCGGCACGCCGACGCGGTTCGCATGGAACAGGAGATCAACCGCGCCGACCTCGACGCGGACCGCAAGGCCGTCGTGGTCGAGGAACTGGAGGCCGCCCGCGAGCGGCAGGACGAACTGAAGACACATGTCGAGGGACTGCGGACGCGGCTGAAAGAATCGAAGGACTGGGTCGGGCTGTCCGACACCCACTTCCGCGCCGCGATCTCCCGCTCGCTCGAAATGCTGGGCGCGCAGCCGCTCGCGGAGACGGCGGGCGGCCGGTTCGTGTTCCCGGCGCTCGACCAGCGGCACGGCGGCGATCCGTCGTGGGCCGACACGCTCGACGGACTGCGGGAGCCGCGCAAGGAGGGGCAGACGTTCTGGGAGTGGCGGCGAGAAGCCGGGCTGCGGCCGATCGTCTTCGACTCGCCGGACACGATGACCGACGAGGTCGTGCAACTTCACCTCGAACACCGCGTCGTCCAGCGGCTGCTGGGTCGGTTCACCGCGCAGGGGTTCGTCCACCACGACCTGTCGCGGGCGTGCCTGGCCCAGTCCGCCGACCCGATCCCGCGCGTCGCACTGATCGGCCGGCTGTGTCTGTACGGCGAAGGGGCCGCCCGGCTGCACGAGGAACTGATCCACGTCACGGCCCGGTGGGTGGACCCCACCAAGCGGAAGGGACCGCTCTCGCCCTACGGCCGCGAGGCCGAGGTCAACACACTGCACCTGCTCGACGAAGCCCTCCTGAAGGCGGTCCAGCCGGCCAGTGACGTGATCCTCAAGCAACTGCGCGAGTCCGCGCCTGGCGACGTTTCGGACCTGCTGCCGGAACTGGAGAAGCGCGGTGGCCAACTCGCGGCCCAGGCCGAGAAGAAGCTCACCGAGCGGGGCGCGAAGGAGGCGAAGGACATGCGCGCCATCCTCGACGACCAGAAGAAGCGGATCACGACCACCGCGAACGCGAACCGCACCGCGACGCTGCTCGACATGCTCGACGACGAGCGCCGGCAGATCGAATCGGACAAGCGGCACTGGGACAAGCGGCTCGGCCAACTGGATCAGGAACTGCTCACCGAGCCGGAGCGGATCGAGGCGATCTACAGCGTGAAGGCCCGCCGGATCGAGCCGGTCGGACTCGTGTACCTCTGGCCGGTGACGGGGTGACGTCGTGGCGAAAGACCCGCAACTCCTGGCACACCAGCAGTGGCTCGGCTACCTCCAGCCGGTCGGCCTCGTCGTGTCGCCGCCGGCGCTGGTTCAGGCCCAGGCGTTCGTCAACGCGAACGTCGCGGCCGAACAGTCAGAGTTCCTTGCACACGTCAAGAGCGTGCCGGTCGGCGAGGACGAACTCGTCCCCGCGATCGCCGACCTCAAGGCGCTGCTCACCGACCCCTGCCTGTTCGACTGGAAGTCCACCGACCTCGTCGCGGCCGATGATCCGAGGGCCACGGACCTCGAAGTCGTCCTCGTGGACTACCACGAGACGCTGCGGCCGAACTTCGCGGTGCCGACCCCGGACGGCACCGGCTGGCTGCTCCTCGTCCAGGAACTGCCGCTCGCCGTCGACATGGACGCGGTCGCGGCCGACGCGAAGCACTGGCAGGCGAGTCCGCAGGACCGGCTCGTGCGGCTGTTGCGTGGGACGAAGGTGCCCATCGGCGTGCTGTCGAACGGCATCGCCGTGCGATTGGTGTATGCCCCCGGCGGGCACGAGACGGCCGGGCACGTCACGTTCCCGATCGCGGCCATGACCGAAGTCGCGGGCCGCCCGGCCCTGGCCGCGCTCCTCATGCTGCTTGGCGCGGAGCGGCTGTTCACGCTCCCCGACAAGCAGCGTTTGCCCGCACTCCTCGCCGACAGTCGGAAGTACCAGAACACGGTCTCGACCGAACTGGCCGAACAGGTTCTGGCGGCCCTGTTCGAGTTGCTGCGCGGGTTCCAGGCGGCCGACGACCACCGCAAGGGCGAGCTACTCCGAACCGTCCTCGCGCACGAACCCGATCAGGTGTACGCGGGCCTCGTCACCGTCCTCATGCGGCTCGTGTTCCTGCTCTACGCCGAGCAGAAAGGTCTGATGTCGGACGCGGAGGTGTATGTCCGCCACTACTCGGTATCGGGGCTGTTCGAGCGACTGCGCGAGGACGCGGGCCGCTACCCGGACACGATGGACCAGCGGTACGGCGCGTGGGCGCACCTGGTCGCGGTGTTCCGGCTCACCTACGACGGCGGGCGGCACAAGTCACTCAACCGGCGGACGGGGCTGACAGAGGGCTTCGAGCTTAATGCCCGGCACGGCTACCTGTTCGACCCCGACCGCTACCCGTTCCTCGAAGGGCGGGCGCGTGGGTCGCAGCGGGCGAAGGGCGAGCGGATCGACCCGCCGCTGGTGTCCGACGGCGTGGTGTACCGTGTCTTGCACAACCTGCTGCTGCTCGACGGCGACCGCATCTCCTACGGCACGCTGAACGTCGAACACATCGGGTCGGTGTACGAGTCGATCATGGGCTACCGGTTGGAGAAGGCCGGCGGCCGGTCGATCGCGCTCAGGCCGAAGAAGAGCGGCGGCGCGCCGGTGACCGTGAACCTCGAAGCCCTGCTCGCGCAGAAGCCGGGCGACCGGGCGAAGTGGCTCGCGGAGAACGCCGACCAGAAGGTCGATGGCAAGGTGCTGGCCGCGCTCAAGGCGGCCGACACGGTCGAGGGCTTGGTCGCGGCCCTGGAAAAGCGGCTGGCCCGCGCGCTGACCCCGAACATCGTGCCGCAGGGCGGCATGATCCTTCAGCCGTCCGAAGAGCGGCGGCGGTCGGGGTCGCACTACACCCCGCCGACGCTGACCGGGCCGATCGTCAAGAAGGCCCTCGAACCGATCCTCGCGCAACTCGGCAAGAACCCGACGCCGGAAGACATTCTGGCCCTCAAGGTGTGCGACCCGGCGATGGGGTCGGGGGCGTTCCTGGTCGAGGTGTGCCGGCAACTCGCGGAGGCGCTGTTGCGGGCGTGGGTGGCCCACGGCCGGATGCCGAAGGTGCCCGAAGACGAGACGCCCGAACTGCTCGCGCAGCGGACGGTGGCCCAGCGGTGCCTGTACGGGGTCGATAAGAACCACATGGCGGTGGACCTGGCGAAGCTGTCGCTGTGGCTCGCGACACTCGCGAAGGACCACCCCTTCACGTTCCTCGACCACGCCCTGCGGTGCGGCGACTCGCTCGTCGGGATGACCGCGAAGCAAATCCGCACCTTCCACTGGAAGCCCACGGCCGGTGAGAAGATGGTGTTCGGCCAAGACGAACTCCTACGCCGCGTCGCGATGGCGACTCACCACCGCTACGTCATCCTGGAGACCGGCGACTTCGCGCCCCAAGCGGTGAAGGAGCAGCAACTCAAGGTGGCCGACGAACAATTGGACCTCGTCCGGTTCGCGGGCAACTTGATCGTGGCCGCGTTCTTCGCCGAGCAGAAGGACAAGCAGCGGAACGCGGCGCGCGAGGGTTACAAGTCCGCGCTGGGGGCGTACCTCCAGCACCCGGAGCAAACGAAACTGCGGCCGAACGCGGAGGAACGCGCGCTGCGCGAGGGGCCGCACCCGATCGAACCGTTCCACTGGGAGATCGAGTTTCCAGAGGTGTTCGGGGGCATCGAGGGCAGCGCAGAACGCGGGTTCCACTGCATCGTCGGCAACCCGCCTTTCTTAGGCGGCACTCGGATATCCACAGAAAAGGGGATGCAGTATTTTTCTTGGCTTACCGCGAACTATGCACCTGCCGGGCACCTTTGCGATCTGGTGGCATATTTTTTCCGCCGAGCTTACTCCCTGTTGAGGTCGTCTGGAACACTTGGGTTTATCGCCACAAATACTGTTGCTCAAGGTGATACTCGCGAAGGGGGGCTTGGGGTATTGACACGCGAAGGAGGCGTAATCTACGACGCAATCAAACGATTTCAATGGCCAGGAACTGCCGCTGTGGTTGTGAGTTCGATACACGTCGCCAAGTGTTGTAGCGACATTCATGCGGAACTGAACGGGAAACGAGTTGATCGAATTAGTTCGTTTCTGTGGGCGAGTTCGGTAGATATGAGTCCAGTATCGTTGCGTAATGTGCCGTACTTTTCCTTGGGGAGTAAAATATACGGCCAGGGCTTCTTGTTCGACGACGATAACAATGCCTGTACTCCAATCGCCACAATGAACGAGTTGCTCGAAAAGGAACCTTCCTTGCGTGAGAGGGTGCTTCCGTACATTGGCGGTGAAGAACTGAACTCTAGCCCAACACTCTCTCCACACAGATATGTCATTTATTTGTCGGATGTTGCTGAGGAAAGTGATCTTGACCGCTGGCCACTTATAGCCGCAATTGTACGAGAAAAGGTAAAACCCGAACGTGACAAACTCGGATCAAATCCAAATAACATTCCCCTCAAACGGCGATGGTGGGCATATCAAGCTCACCGTCCAGACCTTTATGCCGCGATTCGTGGCTTGGGCAGGGTGCTGGTCAACTCACAAGTAAGCCCTCACTTGGCATTTGCCTTTTTACCTGAAGGCATGGTGTATTCACAAAAGCTCTGCACCTTTGCGATTTCGAGTTACGCCGCCTTTGTCGTTCTTCAGTCGCGCTTTCATGAAGTCTGGGCAAGGTTCTTCGCCTCTACTCTCAAAGACGATCTGAACTACACTCCATCCGATTGTTTTGAAACTTTCTCGTTCCCGGTAGGCTTCGAGTCGAACGCGGCTCTGGAAGATGCGGGCAAAGCGTACTACGAGTTCCGGGCCGACCTCATGGTGCGGAACAACGAGGGGCTGACGAAGACTTACAACCGCTTTCACGACCCGAACGAAACGTCTGCCGACATCATCAAACTGCGTGACTTGCACGCCGCGATGGACCGCGCCGTCCTCGATGCCTACGGCGGCGACCTCGGCAAGTTCACCGTCCCGCCGTGCGAGTTCCTGCTCGACTACGAGGACGAAGAGGACGAGGATGAACCCGCCACCGGGGGCCGCCAGCGCAAGAAGCCGTGGCGCTACCGCTGGCCGGACGTCTTCCGCGACGAGGTGCTGGCCCTGCTGCTCGACCTGAACAAGAAGCGGGCCGAGGAAGAGAAGCTCACCGCCCTCCCGCCCGCAAAGCCAAAGAAGGCAACCCGCAAGAAGGCCGCCCCTCCGTCAGGCACGCCCGACCTGTTCGAGTAGCAGCGGGCCGTGTTACGATGGGTTCATTCCTGAGAACGGAGAATCGTAATGACACTCGAAGGCACCGTGGTGAACGGGACGATCGTTCTGGACGGCGCGCCGCCGCTCCCCGAAGGCGCGCGCGTCCGCGTGGAACTGACCGGCGCTGACGACCTCGAAGACTGGGAAAACGCCCCACCACCGCCCACAACGGAAACGCACGAGGAGTTTCTCGCCAGCCTGCGCGAGTCGATCGCAAATGTGAACGACGGGCAGGGGATGGAAGCGCGTCAGTTCCTGAAAGAACTGGCGATCAAGATGAAACTGCCGCTCCAGCCGGGGGAGTGACATGGCCTTCACGGTCGTCCTCCGCCCGCGTGCCCGTGCGGACATCAGAAACAACGCGGACTGGCTCGAAGCCACGCAAGGGTTACGGGCCGCCGACCGATGGCGCACCGGACTGCTGACGGCCGTGATCCCCGCGCTCGAAGCCGACCCGAACCGCTACCCACAGGCCGACGAAGCTGGTGACCTCGGCCTCGATCTGCGCGAGTTGCTTCACGGGCGCGGGCGGCAGGTGTACCGCGTCCTGTTCACTATCGACGGCGAAACGGTGTACGTCCACCGCGTGCGCCACGCGACCCAGGACCGGCTCCAACCCGGCGACATCTGACCCGCCAGAAAGCCCGCCCATGACCAGCGTCGAAGTCCGCAAGCACCTCGTCCACGCGCTCGGCACGGACCTCGTCGGCCCCGACTGCGACTGCACCGACCTGCACGCCGAGGTGCTGCCGCAGGCCCCGTCGCGCTGGTACTTGACCGGCTTCCTGGTCCCCATCGACGCCAACGAGGACGAGAAGTCCGACGAGGCCGCCGCCGAGGGCGTGGACGAACTCGGCAAGGGCAGCGGGGTCGATGACGAGGCCACGCCCGAACCGGCCGCCGCGCGCAAGGTTTATTTCCCCTCGTCGATGGGCATGAGTCTGCTCGTCCCCAAAGAGGCGAAGGAACTTCGTGTCACGGTCGGCTGGGGCGACTACCTGCCCGACGGCATCACCGAGGTGACGGAACTTGTGGCCCGACTCAGCGGCCCGACGCTCACCTCTGAAGGCGTGCCCATCGAAGGCCACGAAGTCACTTCGCTGCTCAAGCGGTGGCGGCGCAAGGAGCGGTCGGAGAAGTTGACGCTCAAGGTGCCGACCACGACGAAAGTCGAGCCGCCCAAGCCCGTTCCCGGCAGCGACGGGTTGGAGGTGGTGCTGTCGGTCCGCCCGGTGAAGGACATCCCCGCGTTCGACGGACTGGTGCCGAGGGGCACGCGGTCGGTGTCGGTGTTCCTGGTCAACCGCCGCAAGCCGGTCGGCGACGCGAGCGTGCGCGACGCCGCGTTCGCGTTCCAGGCCGCGCTCGACGTCCGGTGCGAGGTGCCGTTCGTGCCGCGCCCGAACCTGCGCGGGCTGGAGTCGAACGAGTGGGACGAGCGGGTCGCGGACCTCCAGTACCGCGACGTGTGTGAGTACGCGGTCGGGCACGGGGTCTCGACGCGGGCCGAGATGGAAGCGGGCGACTGCCGCACCGTGTACACGCGGTGGATTCCGTCGGCCGAGGTCGAGCGGGTGGCCCCGGCCGCGATGCAGGGCGTGGAACTGCGGATGGAAGAACTGGCCGCGCTACCGGACGCGGCGACCGCGTCGGCGAAGCTGTCGGGCCTGGTGACCCAGTACCGCGAGTGGATCGACAAGCAGGGCGCGAACGTGCCCGCCAAGCCGAAGCCCCGGAAGGTGACCGCGCAGCAACTGCTGCACAACGCCGGGCACGCAGCCAAGCGGATCGAGGCCGGCATCAAGTTGCTCGCCGACCCGCTCGTGTTCGACGCCTTCGTGACCGCGAACAAGGTGATGGCGGTCGCGGCCCGGCGGCGGCTCGGCCCGATCGCCGGCAAGAAACTGGAGGACGTGGCGTCCCCGACCTGGCGGCCGTTCCAACTCGCGTTCCTGCTCATGAACCTCGATGGAGTGGTGAACCCGACGCACGCCGACCGTGAGGTGGTGGACCTGCTGTTCTTTCCGACCGGCGGCGGCAAGACGGAAGCGTACCTGGGCCTCGCCGCGTTCACGCTCGTGTATCGGCGGCTCACGCACCCCGGTCTCACCGGGGCCGGGTTGAGCGTCCTGATGCGGTACACGCTGCGGCTCCTCACCCTCGACCAACTCGGCCGCGCCGCGACCCTGATCTGCGCCCTCGAACGCGAGCGCCTCCAGAGCGCCGACCGGCTCGGCGACTGGCCGTTCGAGATCGGTCTGTGGGTCGGGCGGGGCGCGACGCCCAACGACATGGGGCACAAGGGGCACAAGGACACGACGTACACGGCCCGCGCCCGCACCATCGCGTACAAGAACGATCCGAAGGGGAAGCCGTCGCCGATCCCCCTCGAAGACTGCCCGTGGTGCGGCCAGAAGTTCACCGCGAACTCGTTCAACCTGTTCCCGAACCCCGACAACCCGACCAACCTGCGGATCACCTGCACCGGCCGGGACCGCCCGTGCGACTTCCAGCGGAACAACCCGCTCCCGATCCTGACCGTGGACGAGCCGATCTACCGGCGGCTCCCGTGCTTCCTGATCGCGACCGTCGATAAGTTCGCGGCGATGCCGTGGACCGGGCCGGTCGGCGGGTTCTTCGGCAAGGCGACGCGGCACGACAAGGACGGGTTCTACGGGCCGTGCGACCCGAACGCCGGCGTCCCGCTGCCCGGCCCGCTCCCGCCGCCGGACCTCGTGATCCAGGACGAGCTTCACCTCATTTCGGGACCGATGGGCACGATGGTCGGCCTCTACGAGACGGCCCTCGACGAGTTGTGTTCCCGCGACGTGGGCGGGCACAAGGTACGGCCGAAGATCATCGCCTCGACCGCGACCGTG
>SXHE01000335.1 GCA_005773755.1 Planctomycetia bacterium | reverse complement strand
GTTCCTCGACGAGGTGGGCGACCTTTCTCTCGAATGCCAAGCGAAGCTGTTGCGCGTGATCGAAGGTAAAGCGTTCCGCCCGGTCGGGGCGACGGCGGACATCAAGGTGGACGTGCGCATCGTCGCCGCCACGCACCGCGACCTCGAAAAGGACGTGAAGGCCGGGCGGTTCCGCCAAGACCTGCTGTTCCGGCTGAAGGTGATCCCCGTGCGGGTGCCGCCGCTGCGCGAGCACCCGGAGGACGTGCCCGAACTGGCCGCGTTCTTCCTCGCGAAGGTGTCCGCGGAGTGCCGGCGCAACTTCAAGGTCACGGCCGCCGCGATGCGGAAGCTCCAGGCCCACCTGTGGCCGGGCAACGTGCGCCAGCTGCGCGCGGCCATCGAGAGCGCCGCGGTGATGAGCGAGGGCGACCTGATCGATGCCGACGCGCTGCCGCTGACCGGGGCGACCGAACTGACCGCGCCGCCCGCCGGTTCTGTGGCGGCCGTAACGATTCCCGATCTGCCGCCGAGCCTGAACATCGACGAGATCGAGGAGTGGGCCATCTGTCGGGCGATGCGCCAGACCGAGGGCAACGTGAGCCACGCGGCCAAGCTGCTGAACATGAGTCGCGACACGCTGCACAACAAACTGAACCGGATGAAGAAGGAAAAAGGCATCGACCGCGCGATGCTGACCAGCACCCCCGCCCCACTCACCACCCCCGAACCGATCACCGCCGCCGAGGGGTGATAGCTGCTGCCCAGGGTTTGCGTGTTGGTCCCAGGGGTTGCGCTCGCTCGCCTTCGGCTCGTTCGCTCCACCCCTGACTATTTTCGGACGCCCCGTTGGGGCTACGAATGCAGGGGTTCTGCTTCTGTCACGTCTTTCATTCCAGAGGCAAGCCCGTGCCCCAATCGCTCGCCCGTGTGTACCTCCACGTCGTTTTCAGCACCAAGCACCGCACACCGCTCAACACACCGGACATCGCCCCGCGCCTGTATCCGTACCTTTCGGGAATCGCGCTCGGCAACGAAACGAAGTTGCTCGACGTGGGTGGGATGCCGGACCACGTTCACTTGCTGCTGTCGTTCGGCCGAGAGGTGACGATTGCGGACACGATCAAAGCGCTAAAAACCGCTTCCTCGCGGTGGCTTCATGAAGTGATCTCCGACGGCCAGTCGTTCGCGTGGCAGGCCGGGTACGGTGCGTTTTCGGTCGGCTACCCCGATCTCGGCGCGGTGAAGGCATACATCGCCAGGCAAGCCGAGCACCGTCGCGACGTGACTTACCAGGACGAATATCGCGGGCTGCTCACACGCAACGGCAAACCGTGGGACGAACGATTCGTGTGGGATTGAGCCTACAACCCGCGTTCCCATCCCCCTCAGGCGATATACTCTTGTAGCCCCAACGGGGCGTCCGAAAATAGCCGGGGGTGGAGCGAGCGAGCCGAAGGCGAGCGAGCGCAACCCCTGGGACCAACCCCCAACCCCTCGAACCCAGCGCAACCCCTGGGGCCAGCCGCGTCCTTTGGTATGGGAGCCTCCACCGTCGTGAGTGACACCGGGCTGACACCCGTGATGGGCGAATCCGACCGCGACGCGGCGCGCGAGCTGAGCCTGCGCGGGGCCCGCCCGCCCGCGAAGGTGCCCGGCTACGACCAGGAGCAGTTCCTCGGCCACGGGGCGTACGGCGAGGTGTGGACCGCCGTGAACCGCAACAGCGGGCGGCGGGTCGCGATCAAGTTCTTCACCCGCCGGGGCGGGCTGGACTGGGCCGCGCTCGCGCGCGAGGTCGAGAAGCTCCGCTACCTGTTCTCCGACCGGTACGTCGTCCAGCTCTTCGAGGTCGGCTGGGAGTCCGATCCGCCGTACTACGTCATGGAGTACATGGAGAACGGGTCACTCGAAGACCTGCTCCGCACGCACCGGCCGTCCGTTCACGAGGCGGTCGCGCTGTTCCGCGAGGTCGCCGTCGCGCTGGTTCACGCGCACGACAAGGGCATCCTGCACTGCGACCTGAAGCCGGCGAACGTACTGCTCGACAACGACCGCAAGCCGCGGCTCGCGGACTTCGGCCAGTCGCGGCTGACGAACGAGATGTCGCCGGCGCTGGGCACGCTGTTCTACATGGCCCCCGAACAGGCCGACCTGACGGCGGCCCCCGACGCGCGCTGGGACGTGTACGCCCTCGGCGCGGTGATGTACCGGATGCTGGCCGGCGAGCCGCCGCACCGGGGCGAGGCCGGCGCGTCCGCGGTCACGTCGGGCACGCTCGACGCCCAACTCGCCGCGTACCGCAAGCTCATCATGACCGCGCCGAAGACGACCGCGCACCGGGCCGTGCCGGGCGTGGACGCGGGGCTGGCCGCGATCATCGACAAGTGCCTCGAACCCGGACCGAGCAAACGGTACCCGAACCCGCAGGCGGTGCTCACCGCTCTCGACGCCTGGAACTTTCAGCGCGTGCGCCGGCCGCTGCTGTGGGTCACGGGCCTCACGTTCGGCGTGCTGTTCGTGGCGATGGCCCTGTTCGGCCAGTACCTGTTCCGCACCACGGTGAACACCGCGGAGCACGGCGTCGAGAGCCGCGCGCTGGACGCCAACCGGTTCGCGGCGCAGACCGAAGCCCGGCAGCTCGCGGCTCAGGTTCAGCTCCGCTGGGTGCAGCTCGAGGCGATGGGGCGCAACACGAGGCTGCGCGAGCTGCTGGCGCTGGGCGACGGGCTGCGCGCGAACCCGACAGCAGCGACGGAACTCGACGAGCTGCTCGCGGTGCGCAAGAAGCGCGGCGACCAGCAGTTCCCCGCGTCCGACAAATCGTCGCTGTGGTTCGCGACCGACGCCGGCGGCTACCAGCGCGGCACCGCGCCGCCGGTTCCCGACAGTCGGCACATCTACCGCGGGTTCCGCGACTACTTCCACGGACTGGGCGAGCAGAAATCGGCGGCACCGCCCGCGCCGCCGGTCATCACGCGCCCCCACCGGTCGGTGGCGTACCGGCGCGAGCGGCCCACCGGCGAGCGCAACTGGTCGGTCGCGTTCACCGTGCCCGCGGTTCCCGAAGCGCCGGGCGCGGTCCCGGTCGGCATCGTCGGCATGACCATCGACCTGGCCGACGCGCCGCCCGACCGCTCGGACCACTTCGCGGTGCTGATCGACACCCGCGAGGACGCGGCCAACAAGCGCCGCGGGCTGATCCTGCGGCACCCGTACTGGGCCAAGATGAAGGGCGAGAAGGAGCCGCCGCTGTACTACGCCGACGCGGTGGTGACGTGGGCCGACGCGGTGGCCGCGACCGGCGACGAGCGCGCCGCGTTCGCGGGCGGCGACCAGTACACCGACCCGACCTCGGAGGGCCAACCGGAGTACGGCGGGAAGTGGCTCGCGTCGGTGTACCGCGTGCGCGTCGGGCCGGACCAGAGCGACACCGGCGGGGTGGTGCTGGTGCAGGAGCGCCGCGACGAGGCGCTGCAGCCGGTGCGCGACCTCCAATGGCGGCTCGGCTACGTCGCGCTCGCGGCGACCGTGATCGGGCTGTCGCTGGTCGCGCTGATGTGGGCCGGTATGGTGACGGTGATGGACACGTCGGCCCGGTCGCCGGTCACGCGGATGCTGCGCCGCTGGGCCGGGCTGCCGACCGGCGGCACCGCGGGCACGTTCGGCGCGCCCGGCACCATCGGCGGCAGCTCGCTCCCCGCCGCCGCGACCGCC
>SXHE01000334.1 GCA_005773755.1 Planctomycetia bacterium | reverse complement strand
AGCGCGTGCCGTCGGTTCAGAAGGCGCTCATCGCCGAGGCCCGCGCCGCCGGCAAGCCGGTCATCACCGCGACGGACATGCTCGACTCGATGCGGAACAACCCGCGGCCGACCCGCGCCGAGGCCAGCGACGTGGCGAACGCGATCTACGACGGCACCGACGCGGTGATGCTGTCCGGCGAACCGGCGGTCGGCTCGTACCCGATCGAAGCGGTCGCGTGCATGAGCCGCATCGCGGCGGAGACCGAATCGCACCAGCGCCAGGCGCGGCACGCCACGCAAGCGGTGTTCGACCCGACCGGCGACGAGATCGACACCAACATCACAATGGCCGCGTGTTCGCTCGCGGACGAAGTCGGCGCGTCGGCCATCGTCACACCGACGCTGTCCGGGCGCACGGCGCGGGTCGCGGCCCGCTACCGGCCCTGGGCGCGGGTCGTAGCGGTCGCGCCGACGGACGCGGTGCTACAGCGCCTCGCGCTCGTGTGGGGGATCACGCCGGTGCGGATGACGCCGGTCGCGCCGGGCGGCGCACGGATGGCGGTCGCGGTGCAGGACGCCTTCGCCGCCGGCACCGTCAGAGTGGGCGAGCGCGTCGTGGTGCTGGCTGGCCACCCCATCGCCGGCGGCCCGCGATTCCCAACGGTTCGCATCGTGCGCGTCGGCGAAGGCGGCGCGTCCGAGGAGCCGTAGCTCGGATTGTTCGTAGTGACCCGCTTCAGCGGGTCCGCCCCGAAGGGGCGCGTGGGGTTCTTGTGGAACAGGCTGGCGCGGCTGCGCCGCAGACCCGCTGAAGCGGGTCACTACGAACAATCCGCTCGTTCCAGCGCTGACGGCGCGGGCCGCGCACTTCACTTCCGCGGCCCGCGCAATTCGTCGCCGCGCGCGCGCCCCTCTGCCGAACTTCTCACGGTCCGCACGGTCACGAACGACCGCACCGTTGAGGAGCAACGCACCACATGTCGCACCCGCGCACCCGCCTCACGTTGGAGCACCTCGAAGCCCGCGAGACCCCTGCGGTCCTCTTCACCGAAACATTCGACACCATCGTTCCGCCCGCGCTGCCGGCCGGCTGGAACACCTGGAGCAGCGACGGCACGGCGGCCTTCACGTCCGGCGCGGGCAAGGGCATCGGCGGCAGCGGCGCGCTGCTCGCGGACGCCGGCAGTCGCACCTCGGCGGTCGCGTGGCGGGCGCAGGCGGTGAGCGCCGACACCGGGGCCGCGGTGTCGCTCCGGGCCGATTCGCTCGTGCCGATGTACGTGCTGGCGCGCGGCAACGACCTCGATTCCGGCAACCGCAGCTACCTCGCGGCCGTGGTCACCCGCGGGCTGAAGGTGCAACTGCTCGAAGTGAACGGGTCTCTCACGCGCGTACTCGGCACCGTCGCTTCACCGTCGTCGGCGTACCTGTCGAACGGCTGGGTGCGGGTGTCGTTGGTTCCGGTCGGCACGAGCGCGAAGGTGGAGGTTACCCGCGCCGACACCGGCCAGTACCTGACCGCGACCGGCACCTGGCAGAGCGCTCAAACGAACGCGATCACCGCGACGACCACACTGAACCCGGCGCAGGGGAAGATCGGCGTCGGGCGGAACGGCCTGTACTACGGCGAAGTGCCGGTGGACAACTTCTCCGCGTTGGGCGACGCACCGGTTTCGCCACCGCCCGCGCCGCCCGTCGTGCCCCCGCCCCCGCCCCCGATCACGTCGCCGCCCGTTGTCCCTCCTGTCGTGCCGCCAGTGGTTCCGCCCGCGGGGAGCGTTTCGCAGACGTTCGACTCCACCGCGGTCGGTTCATTCCCCACCGGTTGGAACGGCTGGTCGACGACCTCGACCGGATGGTTCATGGCGACCGCCAACCGCGCGCTCAGCTCGGCCAACGGGTTCGCGTCCAACGGTCTCAGCAGCACCACGACGCGGGCGTGGTCGAGTGTCGACCTGCCGGCCGACGTGGACGTGTCCGCTGCGATCTACCTCGACAGCCTCGTTCCGGCGCAGGTGTTCGCGCGAGGCGCGAACCTGCAAGGCACGACGCCGACCTTTTACGCGCTGACGCTGTCGCGCGGGCTTGAAGCCAAACTGGTGAAGGTGGTGAACGGCACCGAAACTAGCCTCGGCGGTATCAAGTCCGCGAGCTACTTCAGCGCACAGTGGGTGCGCGCCCGGCTGATCGCGGAGGGCGACCGCCTTCGCGCGCAGGTGTACCGCACCGATACGCGCCAGTGGCTGACGCCGGACGGCCAGTGGAGCGACGGCCCGGACTTCGCGCTCGAGGTGCGCGACGCGAGCATCGCCGGCGGCGGGAAGGCCGGCGTCGGTCGCAAGGCCGCGACCAGTGGCGTGCTGACCGTGGACGACTTCGAGGCCCGGCCCGCCGGCGCGACCAGCGGCCCACAGGTCGCGATCACCCGCGTGAACGGAACCGGCACCGTGACCGGCGAGACGACGTTCCGCGCGGCCGTGTCCGGCAACTTCAACCGCATCGAGTTCCGGCTCAACAACGTCGTCCGGGCGGTGTCCGCGACCTCGCCGGCCGAGTGGACGTTCGACAGTACGACGGTCCTCAACGGCAACTACGCGCTCACGGTTCGCGCGTTCGACGCGGCCGGTAACGTCGGCACGAAGGACTTCGCGTTCATCGTGTCGAACCGGAACATGGACCCGCTGCCGGACCCGGCGGTCCCGCGGCACTACGGCCACATCCGCATCGCGCAACTCGCGTACAGCGGCACCCCGGTCGGCAACAGCTTCGAGCAGAACCTGTTGAGGAACAGCGTCGATCTGGTGATCCCGAACCCGCAGTACCTGAGCGCGATCAACGCCGCTTCACCCGCCACGCCGCAGCTCGTCTACAGCAACGTGTCGAACCTGTATCAGGGGTTGCTGACCGACTGGCTCCGGTACGCGGACGCGACCGGCGGCTCGCGCGAGGCGGCGTTCTACCACGTCACGAAGGCGACCGCGTTCCAGGGCGCGAGTCCGTCGTCGCAACCGGTGAACTGGTTCTGGGGCGTGTACCAGAGCAGCGGCACCGGCACCCCGACCGACGTGACCTCGGCGGCGCGCGGCGGGCGCAACTTCAACGTTCAGTTCGGCGCGGCCGGCACGAACACCGCGATCGGGTTCGTCGAGAAGTTCCGCGAGATGAACGTGACGCTCGCCCGTGCCGCGACCACCGGCGCTGCCGGCGTGTGGGAGTACGCGACCGCGACCGACGCCGGCGGCAACCCGACCGCGTGGAAGGCGCTCACGCTGCTCGGTGACGGGACCGCCGGCCTGCGGTCGTCCGGGCGCATCACCTTCGATCCGCCAAAGGACTGGGTGCCGAGCGCGATGGCCCCCGGCGGCGACCGGCTGTACGCTGTGCGGTACCGCGTGACGGCCGGTACCGCGGCGCAGGGCGCTGAGCTTTTGACGATCTTCGGCAGAGACTATGTGAGCGCCAACGGCCAGCAGACCGGCACGATCCCGGCCTTCGACTACTCCGCGGACAAAGACGGCGACGGCTACCTGAAAGACAGCGAGTACGCGACCCGGCAGGCGGGCCTCGACGCCCGGTTCGTTCACGAGTCGCGCCTTTTCTACCCCTACTACGGACAGATGCGGTTCGTCACCAACCCCTCGACCTCCGCGGTGCGGCACTGGGCCGCGGACTACCACGAGCGGCTCCTCGGTTCGATGCCGCTCGCGGACGGCATCTTCATGGACAACGCCACGGGCAAACTGCCGTTCGCGGGAGTCAGCGTGCTGGAACCGACGGGCACGTTCAGCGACGACTCCGGCGCGCTGATGAACGCGGTGTCGCGGGCGATCGCGCCGAAGTGGGTGCTGGCGAACACGGCCGGTGGCGCGACCACGGCCGACGGCATCACGGCAAGCTCCGCAGCAGTGTTCGAGGAGTTCCTGATTCGGCCTATGTCCGCGAACTGGTCCGAGGTGGGCGACGCGGTCAACCTCGCGAACCGGCGACTGAACACGGCCGGCAGCCCGTTCCTGGTGATCGACGCCAGCCCCGAAGGGGGCGCGCGGCACGACGCCCGCACGCAGATGGGCACGCTCGCGTACTACTACCTGCTCGCGGACCCGGACCGCACGTTCCTGATGTTCTTCGGCGGCGACAGTCCCTCATCGACGTGGCTCGAACACTGGTCGCCAGCGGTGAGTGTGAACGTGGGCGCGCCCACCGCCGCGATGCGCATGTTCGCCACCGGCACCGACCCCGCGAACGCGAACCTCACGTATCAGGTGCTGGCGCGTGAATACGAAAAGGCGCTGGTGCTGTACAAGCCGCTGTCGTACGCGCAGGGCAAGGGCGAGGGAACGACGGCGGACATCACCGCGACCACGCACCAGCTCGGCGGGACGTATCGGGTCGTGAACTCGACGGGCACACTGGGGCAGTTCGTCACCTCGATCACGCTCCGCAACGGCGAGGGCGCGATCCTGCTCAAGGTGTGAGAACGACGGGCGGTTCCGCGGCCTCGTGGCTCAGCCAACAAGACACTACTTGTTGTGCTTCGCCACGAAGTCGCGGAACGCCTTGTTCAGCGGGTCTGAGTTGTCCACGAACTTGATGATGATCGTGTAGTGGTTGCGGTCCTTGCACTTCATCAGCTCGGCCGGGCTTTCGGCCTTCTTCAGCGCGGTGTGCATGTTTTCGGCCATCTTATCGAGCTGCGTGAAGTCGTTGTCCGCGTAGGCGATCAGGAACGGCGGGTGCTTGCCCTTCGCGTGTGTCAGCGGCGACGCGGCCTTGCACACGGCGGCGTCCTTCCCGAACGCGCTCTCGAACACCTTCGCCTCTGCGACGATCTCGTACACGCCGCTCAGCGCGCACACACCGCGCACGTCGGCGGGGGCACACGTCTCGGCCTTCAGGAACTGCGGGTCGGTGACGAGCAGCGCGACGATGTGCCCGCCGGCGGAGTGGCCGCACAGGAACAGCCGGTCCTTGTTCCCGCCGTACTTGGCGATGTTCGCGCTGGTCCAGGCGAACGCTTTCGCCACGTCCTCGACGTGCGCCGGGTGCCGCACCGCCGGCGACAGCCGGTAGTTGCAGATCACGCACCCGATACCGTCGGCCGCGAGCGATTGACCGAGCGCCGCGTACAGCGTCTTGTTCCCGGTCTTCCAGCTCCCGCCGTGGACGAACAGCACCGTGGGGAAGTTCTTCTTCCCCTTCGGCGTGTAGATGTCGAGCGCGTGCCGCTCCTTGTCCGCGTCCTTGTCCGTGCGGTAGGCGAGGTTCAGGTGTTTGTCGAAGGTGTCGTCCGCGGGCGCGCCGATGCCGAGCGCGGCCAGAACCAGCATGACGTTCATCGGCGAACCCTCATCGAACGAAAGCGTTGTCAGATTGTACGACCGGAAAGCGTCGTCCGATGCGGGATTCACTACTTCCCCGCGCCGAGCAGGTGTTTGTAGACCTCGTCGTTGAAACCGACGACGAGCGTGCGGCCGACGCGCGCGGTCGGCGCGCGCAGGTTGCCGGTCGGCCCCATCAACAGCGCCAGCAGTTCCGCGTCGTTCGGCCGCTCCTGCCACTCGCTGTTCAGGACGTTCGTCCTGACGGTTTTCCCGCGCACAACGATCAGCGTGTTGATGCCGTCGAGCAGCGCGAGCGCTTCGGCCTCGCCGTACCGCACCTTGCGGGCGTCAACTGTTTCGGTCACGGTAACGGACGCGCGCCCAAGGAACCCCTGGGCCTTCTGGCACGTCGTTCAGGTCCGGCGGTCGTACAGCCAGTCGATCTTTTTGGGCATTGGAAACTTTCAACTTGGTGGGAGGACTCGTTAGCCGCGAGGCGCAGGCGCGCGCGGCAGTTCCAACTCGAACGCCTCTGCGTCAACAAATGAACCGCTCGCCTCGTCGTACACCCGGCGCGCGGCGTTCAGGTGCCAACCGTCGATGGTGTAGTCGTGATAACCCCAGCGCCCGGATTGCGTCGAGCTGCCGACGCACACGGTCGGGAACGGCAGGTTCCCCGCGACCGGGAGCCGATACCACCGGTGCCGGTGGCCGTGCAACCACAAACTCACGCCGCACTCGGCCGCGGCGTCGCGCACCTTGCGCCAGTCGCGGAGCCGGTGCCAGCGCGGTTCCGGTTTGTGGCCTTCCATCATCAGCGGGTAGTGGCTCACGACGACGCGCGGGCCGGGGTCGAGCGCGGAGCACAGTTCGCGGAAGCGGGCCAGTTGTGCGTCGCCGACCTTGCCGCTCGCATCCCAGAGCAGAAAGTTCGGCACCGCGGAGTTGAGCCCAATCAGCCACACGTGCCCGACCGTCCGCGCGAACGGGTAGTGCGCGCTCCCGACGCGCGGCCCGGTCTGCCACGGGGCGAAGGCTTCCTCGAAGAGTCGCGCGCGGGCGGACGGGGCGACGTACACGTCGTGGTTGCCCGGCACCGCGATCCCCGGCGGCAGGCCGGCGTCGTGTGCGCCGATGCGCTCCGCCGCTTCGCGCATCTCCGCGCCGAAGCCGAGCGTGGTCGCGTCGCCGGAGAACACCAGTTGATCGAACCCGCGCGCGGCGAACTCGCGCCTCAGCGCCGCGGCCACGTCGTTGGCGCGCGCGAACCGCTTGCCGCTACCCAGCAGCGCGAGGTTCACCCAACCCGTCGGGCGCTTGTTGAAGGCGTCCCGCACGCGCCAGCCGAGCGGCCGGGCGGTCAGGTGGATGTCGCTAAAGTGGGCCAGTCGCACCATTGGAGATTGCAGATTTCTGATTGCT
>SXHE01000333.1 GCA_005773755.1 Planctomycetia bacterium | reverse complement strand
GGTCGCTTTCCAGTTCCTTGTAGATGTTGCGCAGCGACGGCGGCGGCGCGACGCCGGGGCGCACGGAGAAGCACAGCCCGTGCGCCTGCCCCGGCCCGTGGTACGGGTCTTGCCCCAGCAGCAGCACCTTCACCGTGTCGAGCGGGGTGTAGCGGAAGGCGTTGAACACGTCGGCCGCGGGCGGGAACACGGTCTGCGTCTTGCGTTCCTCGGTCACGAACTTGGCGAGGTCGGCCCAGTACGGCTTGCGCGTTTCGGGATCGAGCGCCGCGTGCCACGACAGGTGAAGGTCGGCGGGCAGGCCCGGCACGCCCGGCGGCAGCGGCGGCAGCTCGTCTGGCGCGGGCGGCGCGTCAGCGACCGGAGGTTTCTCCTCGTCGAACAGCGACGCGGTCTCGACGGGTTTCTTCTTACCCATGTGTGCGGCCCTGTTGGTGAATCGGTGCCGGTACTGTACCCGCACAAGGGTGCAGACGCGATGTCGTAGAGCGGCCCGGGGGCCGCGCGTCACTTCTTCGGCAGCAGGGCCTTGAGCTGCTTCACTAGGTCGGCGTGCTTCGCGTCGTCGGCGATGTTCTTCAGCTCGCCAGGGTCGGTGTCGTAGTCGAAGAGCTGCGCGCCCTTCTTGCCGCCGTCCCATTCGGTGTAGCGGTAGCGCTCGTTTCGCACGCTGTAACCCAGGAACCACGGGTTCTTGCCCACCGGTTCGCCGGTCGCGGTGGGCGTGCCGCGGCTCACTTGCGTGAGCGCCGGTTTCTCCCACTTCGCGGCGGGGTCGGTCAGCAGCGGCTTCAGGCTGACGCCGTCGAGCTTCGTGGCCTTGCCTTCGGGGGCCGGCAGGCCGGCGAGGTCCGCGAGCGTCGGGTGCAGGTCGATCAGTTCGACGGTGCGGGCGCTCGCCTTGCCGTTGCCCTTCGCCCGAGGGTCGTACACGATCAGCGGCACGCGGGCCGAGTTCTCGAACAGGCTCATCTTCTGCCACAGGCCGTGCTCGCCGAGGTGGTAGCCGTGGTCGCTGATGAAGACCACGATGGTCTTGTCCGCGAGCTTCAACTTCTCCAGACCATCGAGCACGCGCCCGACTTGTGCGTCCATGAATGTGGTCGAGGCGTAGTAGGCTTGCAGCGCCTTGCGGCGCAGGTCGTCGGTCAGTTTCTCCTGCTCCGGCTTGGCGCTGCCGAACGCGGGCGCGGGGCCGGCGTCGCGGTGGCCGGCCGGCACTTTCGGCAGTTCGAGTTTGTCCGGCGGGTACATGTCGAAGTACGCCTTCGGCGCGACGTAGGGCGTGTGCGGGCGGAAGAAGCCGCAGGCGAGGAAGAACGGCTTGTCCTTGTTCGCCTCCATCTGCTTGATGACCGCGTCCGCGATCATGCCGTCGGTCATCTCGTCGTCCTTGCCCTCGGACGCGAGCCAACTGAGCGTGCCGCCGAATCGCGCGGACGCCTTCGCCTTCGGGTTCAGCGTGAAGATCAGGTCTTTGTCCTCGTCGTCCTTGTCGCGCCCGCGCGGGTTGATCGTCTTCATCCAGCTCGGTTTGTCGTCGAGGCCGTCCGTGCCGATCTGCGCGGGCACGCCGTAGTGGTACAGCTTGCCGACGCGCGCGACGTAATAGCCGCCCTTCTGGAACGTCTGGCCCAGGCTCTGCGCGTCGGGCAAGTTCTTGCGGAACTGCGTGGCGTTCTCGTACACCTTCGTGGTGTCCGGCCGCAGCCCGGTGAGGAAGCTGGCCCGGCTCGGGTTGCACAGCGGGAACTGGCAGTACGCGCGATCGAACCGCACGCCCTTCGCCGCGAGCTTGTCGATGTTCGGCGACTTCGCGACCTTGCTGCCGTAGCAGCCGAGCGTGTTGTTCGTGAGGTCGTCGGAGACGATGAACAGCACGTTCATCTTTTCCGCGGCGAACGACGGCGCGGCGCACAGCGCGAGCGCGACGAGGGAGAGGAGGCGAATCATGGGGGCACCTCGAAGGTCAGGACAACATCAACAGGATCACCAACAGCAGCGCGACGTTGAACCAACCGAAAAACATCAACACCACGGTATCCCAAGACGGGTAGAGGTGCTTCTCGTCTTCGGTCGGCATCGGCACGCCCCCTTTGCGCGTAGCCTGCTGTTACCCCGAAGGGGTTATATCCAATAGCCCGGGGTCAGCGAGGCTTTGCGAGCGCCACCCCGGGCGCGCTACGGGACACACGATCCGCCTCAGCGCGCCCAGGGTGCGCTCGAAGACTCGCGACCCTGGGCTATTGGGTACAACCCCTTCGGGGTAAAAAACCAATACCTCGGTCACTTCACCTCGACGACCCACACGTTGCGGTACACGACGGGGTCGCTGTGGTTCTGGAACTGGAACGGGCCGGGCATCGCGGTTTCGGGCTTTCCGCCGGGGCACTCCTTCGGGAACTCGATGTTGTCGTGAATCTTCACCCCGTTGTGGAACACCGTGGCGCGGGCGTTCTTGGTCTTCTTGCCGTCCGCGCCGAACTCCGCGGGGGCGAACTCGATGTCGTAGGTCTGCCACACCATCGGCGGCAGGCACATGTTCACGCTCGGCTTGTGCTGCGTGTAGATGCCGCCGCACTCGTTGTTTTCGCCGCTCAGCCCGAAGCTGTCGAGCACTTGGCACTCGTACCGGTCTTGGAAGTACACGCCGCTGTTGCCGCGGCCCTGGCCGCCGCTGTTCGGCATCCACGGCAGGCGGAACTCGACGTGCGCCTTGAACGCGCCGAACTTCTGCTTGCTGGTCACGCCCACGTCGAGGTACTTGCCGTCCGACAGCTCCTTGATCTTGCCACCGTTCCAGTTCTTTTCGTCGCCCTCCTTGCCGAACAGCACGACCGCGCCTTCGGGCGGCTTCTCGCCGATGGTCTTCGACTTGCGCTCGACGCGGGCCAGTGTCGTCTCGATCTTCATGCCGTCCTTCAACATAAACTTGCCGCCAGCGATGCTCCCGCTCACGTCCTTGCCGGTCACGGTGGCGGCGGCGTCGGTGCGCTTTGCGGTCGCCCGCATCACGGTCTTGCCGTCCCAGCCCGCACCGGGCAACCCGCCGACGGTGATCTTCACGTCGAACTCGCCCAGCCCTTTCGCGATCACCTGCGCGCCGATCTTCTTGTCACCGGAGTTCAGTTTGATCGTCCCCTCGTACTCGCCCTGAATGGCGAAGTCCGGGTCTTTCGCGACCTCCTTCGGCTCCGCGAGCGCGATCCGCTCCTTCTTCTTGGGCGGGTCTTTCTTTTCTTCCTTTTTCAGCCCGAGCAGAACGAGTGGGTCCTTCTTGTCCTGGGCGGTCGTGGAGGGCAGACCGGCGGCGAGCACGAGGCCAGCAGCGAGCAGCGGACGGAACATGAGTCACCTGGGAGGGAGTGTGGTGGGCCGAGGCCTATTGTTCCGTTGCCGGGGGCCGCGTCAATGGGCTACAGTGGCGGAATGGAGCAAGAACCGCACGACGAAGTGACCGCGTACCACGAAGCCGGGCACGCGGTCGTCGCGCTGGCGCTGGGCCGGACCATTCACAAGGTCAGCGCGCTTCCCAACCGCGAGCGGCTGGGCGAAGTGCGATTCGGCAAAGGGGACACGCGCGCGACCGACGACTGGATCGAGCGCGAAATACTCATCGCGCTCAGCGGCATGGTCGCGGAGGCCCGGTTCACCGGCGTCTACGCCACCGCCGAGGCGAAGGAAGACCTGCGGTTCGTGCGCCGGCTCGCGCTGGAGCGCAAGTCGGACCGCGCCGTCGAGCGCTACGAACAGCGCATGTTGGCGAAGGTCGAGTACATGCTGAACGACGAGGGGGCGTGGAAGGCGGTGGAACTGATCGCCGCGGAACTGATGAAACACGGCACGATCAGCGGCCGCGCGGCGCGGCACCTGTTCGAGCTGGCGACCAGGGAATGAAGGCGGTGGGCCGGCCGGCGGTCTCACGAGTGGGCGTCGATGAGCCGGGCGAGCGCCTCGCGACAGCCGGTGACAATTCGGCGGAAGCCGGCGCTCAGACCGTCCACTTCGCTCAGGCGCGACCAGTACGTCGTCGCGTGACCCGACACTTCGCGCCACAGGTGCAGGTTCAAGGCGTTCGGCGGTTGCGGGGCGAACGGCCGCTCGACGAGGTTCGCGCCCGCCGGCGCGAACACCATCGGCAGCATGTCGTAAACCGGCGTCGGGGCGAGCACCAGTTCCCTTGCTTCCTCCGCGAAGAAGGAGAAGTTACCGAGGTGCCGGTCGGTGTTACCAATCAGGTCGCCGAACGTGTCGAGCCAGATCATCGCGTCGGCGTGTCTGGGGTCGAGCCTCAACGCCGGCTCGTCCAGAATGCGCCGACCGGCCCGGCTCCAACTGGTGAACCCGTCGGTGAGATACTGGCAGGCGATGGCGTGCAGGGAAATGACGCCGCGCCGCCCGCGCGGGCCGACGCGGTCGAAGCGGTCCAGTTCCAGGTACCGGTCTGCGCCAACGTCGAACCATTCGGATCGGGGCGCGGCAACACCGGCCGCGCGCAACACGTCCAGTGCGAGGTGTTCGCAGACGAGCAGGTCACGCCACCGGTCGGCCGCCGCGCCGTCGCCGCGGGCAAACTTCACCAGCAGGTGACGGCCCTCGGAACAGGCGGCAAACTTGGGGTGCTCGCCCCCGGCCGACGACCCCGGTTGGCCCGCCAGCGCGCCGGACGCGAGCGCCGGGTAGTCCGCGCGGGTGCGCGACTGCGGAGGCCCCGCGAGGAACCGGTCGACCGACTCCTCCCCGACGATCAGGTTGCCGACGCAGTCCTCGCCGCGCATCGCCAGCGCGATCAGTTGGTGGCCGTCGCCCCAGTCGGTGATGCGCCCCGGCAGTCGCAGTTCGGGGTACAGCGCGGGAAAGCCGCGCCCGATGTAGCCCTGCGGGCGCATGTCTTCCACGAACGGCGGCAGTCCGGGGAACAGTTCGCCGTCGCCCGACTCGCGCTGTAGCCAGTACCTGCGCGGGGCGAGGAAGTGCAAGACGCCGTGCCGGTTCGTCCGGCCGCCCTCGTCCACACGGAAAACGGGCGCGGTGCGACCGAGGCCGACGATCTCGCGCGGCACGGCGTAGCGCGTCGCCACACTGCGCCCGAACCGACAAACGCGCGTGCCCGCTTCGCGCACGAGGCGCGACAATGTCGGCTGCGAGAGCCCGAGTTCCTTCTGAATCTCGTCCCCGCGCAGCAGCCCGCGCCTCCTCAGAAGTTCGAGGAGCTGGTCCACCCTCTCCACCACGCCCTCCGAATCGCTTTCTGAATAGCTTTTCCCGGCCGATTCCCAATTGTATCGTATTACAATTGGCAATACGTAGAAATGGCGCATGGTACCTGAATAGCTTTTGGAAGCGCCTGCGGTCGCTATTTCCCGATGCAGAAGCGCGAGAAGATGCGGTCGAGCAGGTCGTCGGTGTAAACAGTACCGGTCATCTCGCCGAGCGCGTCGCTCGCGCCGCGCAGCGCCAGCGCGAGCAGCTCCGGCGGTTCGTCGTTCGTCGCGAGCGCGTGCGCCTCGCCCAACCGGTCGAGGCACGCCAGCACATGATGTCGACACCGGCTCTGACTCGGGGCGAGCGCCG
>SXHE01000332.1 GCA_005773755.1 Planctomycetia bacterium | reverse complement strand
CCTTCACCGACCAGAGCGGGTTGAAGTTTTCGAGCTTCCCGATGACGGTGGCCTTCGCGTCGCCCACGACGCGGCGCAGTTTGATGAGCGGCGTGTTGCCGAACGTCTGGGTGATGTCGTCGTAGACGTGCCCGCGGAAGCTGTTGTCGTTCGGCATGGCGAGGTTCCTTCGCGAGTAATCCGATTCGGGTTGTGCGGTATGCGGGCAGTGTAAGCGCCGCGCGCGGCGCGGACAAGGCGAACGTCAGCGGTCGGCTTCCCGCGGGCGGAACGATTTCCCCGCGGTGGTGGCGAGGAACCCGTACACCGCCAACCCGATCAGGAACGCGAGGCTCAGCGTGCTGATGCCCGCGTACCAAGCCGAAAGGTCGGTCGTCACGGGCATGTACACCAACACCTCGAACGCGACCTCGAACACGACGAAGGCGAGCGGTCCCACACGAAGCAACATCAGCAAGCCCAGAAGCGTGAAGACCGCACCCACCGCCCACCGCAGCGGTTCGTACTCGCCGCTGTGCTGATAGAGCGCGGTCCAAATTACAACCGTGAGGACGACCGCGAGCCAGTGGCGGCGAACGACCAACAGCACCAGGTAGAACATGAAGAAGTGCCGCAGCGCGACCATGATCCCGATTTGCGCGGTGACGAGCAGACCACCAACGCCCTCGGTGAGGGTCGCGTTCCAGATCCCCCGGTAGTCTTTCGGCTGACCGAGTTGTTCGGGCAGGAGCAGGGCGAGTTGGAGAAACGCCACGAACACAGACGCGGCCAGTACCGCGACGAGAACGTCGCGACCGACGAGCGGGTCGCGCCACTTCCCTTCCAGCAAGCGGTTCCACCCAACGAGCCGCCAGGGGCTCGTCCGTCGCACCCACGGTTCGAGCGCGAGGTACGCCAGCCACAGGAGCAGACCGTCGAAGGACGCGCGGCCCAGCACCCCGGTGAACATGGCGAGTTCGTCGGCCGGGTTCGCGACGTGCTTGGCGGCGAGCGCCCACCCCAACACGCCCATCGCGACGAAGGTCGCGGCCACGAGTGACGCTCCCAGCGGGTTGGCCCGG
Source organism: Planctomycetia bacterium (assembly GCA_005773755.1). Classification (GTDB taxonomy): domain Bacteria; phylum Planctomycetota; class Planctomycetia; order Gemmatales; family Gemmataceae; genus Gemmata. Next base: position 1,945 of record SXHE01000332.1, on the reverse strand, counting down.
CGGAGCTTCCAGTTCTTCCACGCGAACCAACCGCCGACGGGCAACGCGATCAGCCCCAAAATCATGTTCAGCACCTCCTGACGTTTCTCGCCGAGGTTCTCCGGCATGAACTTCGGCATCCGTTCGGACGAGCCGGGCGGACCGACGTGGAAGTACACCGGCCGCCCGCGATAGAACGCGGCCTCAACTCGAATCGGCAAATCGGGATTCGCCGGGTGGTGCCCTTCCCACGCCATCTGTTGGTCGGCGAACATCGGCGGCACGCGACCCGGCTCCGCCTTCCGCAGCAGCACCTCCTTCAACCCCGCGGCCGCGAGGAGCGCTTTCCAGTCCGGTTCGCGGGGCGCTTCATCGGGCGGGGTGCGCGGCGGAACCGCGTGCAGTTCGAGCAACCGGCCTTCGAGGTCGAGGAAGATGCACGTCATGCCCGGTTCGCGCAGGGGCGGTTCGTTCGGCAGTACCCGGCCGGGCATGCTCCAACCCGACGTGTCGTTAGCCGCGAGCCGTTGCGCGAGCGACTGCGGCGACTGCCGGTACCAGAAGTACACCACGGGCAGTTGACGCGCCTTCAACGCGGCGCGGTTCAGTTGCTCCGGGTGCTTTTCGCGCAGGTGCCGGAGCAACGGTTCGTCGGCCGCGAGCGCGTGAGCGGTGTCCGCGGGCGGCGCGGTGTAACCGAGTTGTTGGAGCTGCTGGCGCGCCCGCACCGAGAGCTCACGCGGCGAGAGTTCCTGGGGAGCCTGACGGAACAGCGCGACGTGGTCGTTCGTCCACGCCGACACCAGTAGCCCCGCGAGCGCCAGGGCGAGCAGCACCAGACCGACGTGCGGTGGTAAGCTCCCGGCTTCGCCGGCGTCCGCGACCATCCGCGGCGAGGGCGTCTGCCCGGCCGCCAGCGCCGCGGCCAGCGGGTCGCCACCGGGCAGACCCACAAGAACCTCGTTCGCGGAACGCGGCCGGTTCTCCGGGTCCGCCTCCAGGCACTTCAGGATGATCGCTTCAACGGTGGGGTTCAGTCCGCTGACGTGCGAACTGAGTTTGCTCGCCGGCGTGTTCCGGTCGGTCCCCGCGAACGCGCACTTCCCCGTGAACAGCTCGTACAGCACCAGCCCCAGCGCGTACAGGTCGCTGCGGATCGTCACTTCCTTCCCGCTCAACTGCTCCGGTGCCTGATACAGCGGCGTCCCGCTGCGCACGTCATCGAGGCTCAGTTCCTGGGCCGTGGCGGCCAGCCCGAAGTCGGCGAGCCGCACCTTGCCGCGCCCGTCAAGCATCACGTTCGCCGGCTTCAGGTCCCGGTGCAGCAGCTCCTGATCGTGGACCGCCGCCAGCGCGCTACAGAGCTGACGCGCGATCTCGACGCCCTTCTCCTCCGGCACCCGACCCAGCCGCTTCAGCACCGAGGACAGGTCCTCGCCGTCCACGAACTCCATCGTCAGGAACGAGCCGCCCTCGTGCTCGACGATGTCGTACACCCGGCACACGTTCGGGTGCGACACCTTGCGCGCCGCGGCCACCTCCTTCCGAAAGCGTGCGAGCCGGTCCGGGTCGGTCGCGATGTGCAGCGGGAGAAACTTCAGCGCGACGGGTTGGGCGAGAGTCAGGTCGTCGGCGCGATAGACTTCGCCCATCCCGCCCTTACCCAACGGCGCGACGATACGATACCGCGAAGCGAGCAGCGCGCCGGGCGCGAACCGCTCCGCGGGCGCGGCGGGCGCGGGCGGGTCGTAACCGCCGGTCCGGTCGGGATCGGGCGACGCAGTTGGCATGGGCCACACAGTAACAGAGAGCGAACCACAAGCGTAGCCTGGAGTTCACCCAGTGTGGTTTGTCACTTTGGGGTGTGGGTGGAGGAGTTTGCGGAGCATGGTGGCGATCCAGTCGAACAGGTAGGTGACGGCCTTCTTCAGCCGCCACGGGTGATTCATCAACGCCTCACGCAGTG
>SXHE01000331.1 GCA_005773755.1 Planctomycetia bacterium | reverse complement strand
TGCGGTCGCGGCTCGCGAGGTTGTTTATTCCTGGGATGCGTGTCATATCTCATCTCCGGTCGGAGGTTAGTTTTCGGGCGGTCGGCGACTGACCGTCAGAAGAGAATGCACCCACCGTGCCGAATAATTGCCGCCAACGGTCCTTGACCGGAAATGGATGTGCGTATAGTATGCGAACGAGAGGTGACGGAGCGACCGGGCGACATTCTAACGGTGACGTGTTGTGCTGCGGGTGATCGAGTCGCCCGCTTTCAGTGTGGCCCGCTCGCGGAGCGAGCGGGGCTGTGCAGATTCTTTAGCTGCGGAAGGATTCGCCGAGTCACACAACGCGCTCGACACCGCTCGCGGAGCGAGCGGACCACACCGAGGACATTCAACGGAGGTGCCTTGTGCAACACGTTCGCGCGAATACCAATTCGCCCCGATCGGCCGGGTGTCAGTAGTAGGTCGGCGACCGGCGGAACCGCGCCTTCAGGCGCGCGGTGAGGTCGTCGCTGGCGGTGTCCACGCCCAACCCGTCGAGGCCGGTCAGGTTCGGGCTGTCGAGCAGCGCCCGCGCGCCGGCGTCGGTCATGCCGGCGTTGAACTTCAGATGCAGCACGCGGAGCGCGCGGGCGGCCTTCCAGTTCGCCAGCAGCTCCGCGCCCCGGTCGTCGATGCGGTTATGGGTCATCCACAGGATCGGCGGGCACCACTTCCCGAACCCGCGCACCAGCTCGCGCACCGCGGCCGTGCGCAGGTCGTTGCCGTCCAGGTCCAGGTACCAGAGGGTGCGCAGGCGCGGGCACCGGGCCAGGGCGCGCACGTCGGCGGTGGTGAACCGGCAGTCGTGGGCGTGGAACATCCGCAGGCCGGCGGGCGCGAGGGCCGCGAGCTTCTTCGCGTCGAGGCCGGCGGCCGGGTTGCTTTCCAACCCCAGGAACGCGACGTTGGCGAGGTGCGGCGAGCACATGAGCGCCGTGACGCCGCGGCCGCTCAGGTTGTTGTGGTCGAGGTCGAGGGTGCGGAGCCGGGCGAGGTCCGGGCACGCGGCCAGCGCCTCGGCCGCGTCGTCGTTCAGGTCGCAACTCGACAGCCGCAGGTGCGTGAGGTCGGCGAACCCGCCGGCCGCGAGTGCGGCGACCGTGTTGGCGGTCCAGTAACCGCCGTGTATCCGAAGGCGCTTCAATGAGCGCAGGTTCGGGGCGCGGAACAGCGCCTCGGCGGTGCCCGCGTACACCACCGTTTCGATCAGGTCGAGTTCGCGCAGGCCTGTCCAGTGCGGGCACTCACCCAGCGCCTCCGCGGTCTCGGCGGCAGTGTTGTATCCCACGCGAACGCTCCGCACGCCGGCGGCTTCCGGTCGGTGGCCCAGCTCGCGCAGCCCCGCGCCGGAATCGCTGCTCAGCTCCAGCCCGCTGATCCAGTCGAGCAAACCGGCGTCGCCCAGCCGCTCGACGTGCTCGACGGTCAGTTCGTGTGTGACGAGCGTGACGGTGGGGGCCGCGGCGCGGAGCCGGTTCGCCACCGGGCCGAGCTTGCGAAAGGTGCCCAGCTCGACGCGGTCCGGGAACCCGCGGCCGAAGCCGTGCCACGTCACCTTGTACGACTTCGGCAGTCGCGGGAGCCACAGCACGGTGTGCCGCTTGAGCAGGTCGGCGGCGCGCATGGAGAGCGCGAGCCGCCGGTGGATACCGTCGTCGATCCGGGTCCAGTCGGCCGACGGGCGGGTCACGTAGTCGCGGTCGCGGAGGAACTCGTACAGCGGCTGGCTGTCGCCGTCGTCGTCGGTCAGCCGCGCCAGTTCGCACTGGAGGCGGACGAACTCGGCCCGGTCCGGGTCGTCGTTCTCGTCGAGCCAGTCGGCGAACATCAGGCGCGGGGTGTCCTCGTCCGCGTTGGCGCGGATGGCGGCGAGCAGGGCGTCGCGGTCGGATGTCATAGGCCTATTGTTCCGGGCGCGGTACGGGTCCGCAAGGGCGCGTGCTACAATGCCGGGCATGTCCGCGTTCGCCAGCGCCCTGATTCTGACCGGCCCGACCGCGTGCGGGAAGTCCGCACTCGCGCTCGACCTGGCCGCGCGCGTCGGCGGCGAGATCGTCGCCCTCGACTCCATGACCGTGTACCGCGGCATGGACATCGGCACCGCGAAGCCGACCGCCGCGGAGCGCGCCCGCGTGCCGCACCACCTGCTCGACGTGCTCGACCCGTGGGCGTCGCTCACGGTCGCGTGGTGGCTCGCGCGGGCGGAAGCGGCGTGCGCGGACATCACCGCGCGCGGCAAGCGCCCCATCTTCGTCGGTGGTACGCCCTTCTATCTGAAGGCACTGCTGCACGGCCTGTTCGACGGCCCGCCCGCGGACGCGGTGCTGCGCGCGGCGCTCGAAGCGGAAGCCGCGCGGGACGGGAACGCGGCGATTCACGCGCGGCTCGCGGCGGTCGATGCGAAGACCGCGGCCCGGTTGCACCCCAACGACGTGCGCCGCGTGGTCCGCGCGCTGGAGGTCCACGCGCTGACCGGCAAGCCGATCTCCGACTGGCAGCAGACGTGGGACACGCCCGCGTTCGCCTCGGACGAACGGCCGAAGCCGCAAGCGGCCCCGATCCCCGGTGTGGTGCTGGAACTGCCGCGCGAGGTGCTGTACGACCGCATCAACCGGCGCGTCGATGCGATGTTCGCGGCCGGCTGGCTCGACGAGGTGCGCCGGCTGCGCGACCTGCCGCACCCACTCAGCCGCGAGGCCGGGCAAGCACTCGGCTATCGCGAACTGCTCGAATGGCTGGACGCCGGCGGCGACTGGGGCGCGACCGCGGAGCTGATCCGCACGCGCACCCGCCAGTTCGCGAAGCGCCAATTGACGTGGTTCCGTCACCTGCCCGCGCTGGTGCCGGTCGCGTCCGACGCGCCGGGCGTTCAAGAGCAGGTGCTGAAGGCGTGGGGGGAATGAGGCGCTCGCGAAGCCGCAAGCGGCTCACACTTTGGGCTTCTCCACATCTGTCGCCTGCCCCTTCGGGTGGAACTGGCGGTGCAGCGCCTTGAGGCGGTCGCGGTCTACGTGGGTGTAAATCTGCGTCGTCTGAATCGAGGCGTGGCCCAACATCTCCTGAACCGCGCGCAGGTCCGCGCCGCCGCTGAGCAGGTGCGTTGCGAAGCTGTGTCGCAGCGTGTGCGGGCTGACCGTGCTCGGCAGACCGGCCCGCTTGCCGTACTTCTTCACCAGCGCCCACAGGTGGATGCGGGTCAGCGGCCGGCCGGTCTTGCTCACGAACACCACGTCCGCGCCGCCGGTGGTCGTGCGCCCGCCCTCCTTCGACGCGCCGCCGATGTACGCCCGCAGCGCCGCCACCGCGTGCGACCCCAGCGGCACCACGCGCTGCTTGCTCCCCTTGCCGAAACACTTGAGGAACGCCGCGTCCAGGTACACGTCGGCCAGCTTCAGATCAACGACCTCGGACGCGCGGCACCCGGTCGCGTACAGCGTTTCGAGCATCGCCCGGTCGCGCAGGTAGAACCGGTCGCCCGCTTGCGGGGCGTTGACTAGCGCCTCGACCGCGGTGGGTGGCAGCACTTCGGGCACGCGCTCCCACAGCTTCGGCGAACCGAGCAGGTCAACGGCGGTGGCGTCGGCCCGCTCTTCCATCTTGAGGAACCGGTAGAACATCTTGAGCGCGACGAGGTGCCGGGCGATGCTCGGCGGGGCGAGCTTCTCGTCGTGGAGGAACCCCACGTAGCTCGCCAGTTCCTTGAGCGTCGGCTTGTGGTAGTCCGCGAGCCGGACGATGACGACCCACTTCGCGAACCGGTCCAGGTCGCGGCCGTAGGCCTGCACGGTGTTGTCGCTCATGCCGCGCTCGGACTGCATGTAGTGCCGGAACGCCGCGATGTCGGATTGCAGTTCCGAGAAGCTCACGGTTCACCCCACCATTTCGCGTTCGACGACGGGGCGCAGTTGCTCGAAGGCCCGCGCGCGGTGGCTCATCTGCCGCTTCACGTCGGGCGGGAGTTCGCCGAAGGTTTGCCCGTATTCGGGCACGAGGAACAGCGGGTCGTAGCCGAACCCGCCGGTGCCGCGCCGCGCGCCCACGATGACGCCGTGGCACCGGCCCTCCACCGACGCGACCACCGTGCCCGCGGGGTCGGCGAGGACCGCGGTGCTAACGTAGTACGCGGCCCGCGCGTCGCCGGTGAGAGCGGCCATCTCGCGAAGCAGCTTGTCGTTGTTGGCCTGATCGTCGCCGTGCGTACCGGCGTAGCGCGCGGAGTACACGCCCGGTGCGCCCCCGAGCGCCGGCACGCATAGCCCGCTGTCTTCGCCGATCACCCACGCGTTCAGCGCGGGGGCGAGCTGCCTCGCCTTGAGGGTGGCGTTGCCGATGAAGGTGTCCGCGGTCTCCTCGACCTCCGGCGCGTCCGGGTACGGCGTGAGATCGGTCAGGTCCAGCGGCAGGTCGCCCAGCAGCGCGAGCATTTCCTTCAGCTTCTTCTTGTTGCGCGAACCGAGCACGAGGCGGATCATGGGCAGTCAGAGGACAGAGGACAGAGGACAGAAAACAGAGGACAAAAGGCTGATAGCTCGCCTCACTTCTTGCGGCTGGCGAAGAAGGCGGCGATCAGGCGCTTCGACTCGTCCGACCCGGTGAGCCGCAGGAACGCTTCCGTTTCGAGCTTGATCGCCGCCGCGAGCGGCAACCCCGCGCCCAGTTCCATCACGCGAATCGCCTCGCGCGCCGCGGTCGAGTTGGACCCGGCGGCGATGGTGCTCTCCCGGTCCGTCGCGGACAGCGGAGCGAACTTCTTCGCGCGGGCCGCGCCGGCTCCGCGAACCGCCGCGCACGCCTCCTCGATCAGCCGGTTCGAGGCGACGACGCGCGCCACCAGCCCGTTACCCAGGCACGTATCGGCCTCGTCCGCGTGCCCGCTCACCACCATCTCGGACGCTTCCGAAAGCCCGATGAGGCGCGGCAACCGCTGCGACCCGCCCCAGCCCGGAATCAGGCCGAGCTTCACTTCCGGTAGGCCGAGTTGCACCTTCGGGTTCGTGCCGGCGATGCGCACGTCGCACGCGAGTGCGACCTCCAACCCGCCGCCGAGGGCCGCGCCGTCGATGGCGGCGCAGGTGGGGAAGGGGAGCGCTTCCAGTTGCTCCAACACGCGCAGACCCAGATCGATGAACGCCCGCACGTCGGGGTCGTTCGGGCCGGGCGCGTTCTGGAGCAAGTTCAGGTCCGCGCCCGCGATGAAGATGC
>SXHE01000330.1 GCA_005773755.1 Planctomycetia bacterium | reverse complement strand
GAGCGATGCGCGTTCGGCGTCGGTCATGTCAACAGCCCCTCGAAGGTCGCGCGCAGCTTGGATCGGCGGTCGGCGGCGCATTCCGGCTCGAACACGATTCCTTCGCCCGCGAAATCGGGCCCGGTTTCAGCGAGCGCGAATACACCCGTGAGCGTAAACCCATCGCCGTACAACCCGGCCGCAGGCAGCGCCTCTGGTTCCGCGGTACGCAGGCGCAACGACAGCCCGTTCTCAGCAGCGCGGGCACGGAGGCGGGCGAGGACCAGGTTCGGGCCGTCCGCGCGCCGCCTCGTGAGTGCCCACACCTCGCCACCGTGCTTAAGTACGCGGAGGAGCACGTCTGATACGCGAATCACGCGCTCACCCCACGCGGGTTCGAGGCCCGAGAAGCCGCCCGCGCGGTTGTCGAGCGCGGGGCCGTCGTGAAGCTCAGTCGCGGCGAGGATCAGGAACTTGCTCGGGCGGATTAACTCGCCCGCCCACACGGCCGTAAGCAACGCGGCGAGCGAGTGCCGCGCCGCAGGACCGCCAGGATTTACTGTGCGCCTGAGGGCGGGAGAAGTACTCACGATCCCACCTCCGCGAGTTCAAGCGTGACGGTCACCCCGCCGGCGGACGCGGTGGCGCCGCGCACCCGCGGGTAGGCGAGTACCGAACCTGTGTCGAGCGGTTCGGCGACGAACTTCAGTACCGCATCCCGTACCGCGCCGGATTCGCCGGCCAGCGATGCCACGCCGTCCGCGAGCAGCGCAGCCCGCACGCGTTCCGTTGCGTCAGATTCACTTAGCTGAACCGATGCCGCGGGCACGGGCAGCACCGCGAGTACCAGCCCGCGGTCGGTTTGCGGCATGTCCACATAGCCGTTGCGAACCTGCAACCGCTGGCCCCACGCGGCCGACCCGCGCGGCCACAGCAGCCCGGACACCGCCGCGAACCGCCCGCCGCGACCGGCCAGTGGCGCCCCGATCACCGTCGCGAGCGTCGCTTCCACCGCTTCGTCGGCGGAGACGAGCCAACCGAACACGCGCCCGTCGATCTCGAACCCGGTGTGTGCTTCGAGCGCATGCCAGAGCCCAAGAAGATCACAGAGCAAGCGGTCCGATTGGGCCGACGTTCCGGCCCGCAGTACACGACCCGCGAGCGCCGCAACCACCGGGTGCGTGACCGCGAACCCGCCGGTTCGTAATGCCGCAAGCAACCCGTCGAACGCCCGCGCGAGGTCGGCGTGTGTCCCCGTTCGCGCGGCCCGCACTTCCGCCACGACGGCACCCCAACCCGGTTCGGCGGGATCGGTGGCGCGGGCGAGGAATCGTGTAAGTTCGGCGTCCGCGGTCTCGAAGTCGCCCGGTGCCAGCGCGCCCGAGAGCAGGTCGAAGAAGCGTCGCGGGTCTTCGCCGTAGCGCTGCTGGAACTTCTCCAAAACCCCGCCCCCGCCGACCGCGGTTTCGGTTAGCCACACCTCGCATTCGTCGGCCGGAATCGCGCCGGCCGGGCGCGGCCCGGGTTCGGGATCGACCAGCACCTCGCGTGCGTTCACGTCCGGGCACAGCCGCGCGATCGCGTCCGCTGCCGCAGTGCCGACCGTCGCTTTGAGCGCCGCGAGCAACCATTCGGACCAGCTCTCGTCAGGAGGTTCCCAGAGCGCGGGAGCCGCCGCCCGCAGTGCCGCGAACACGAGCGGGTTTTCCAACGATTCGAGCAATCGCCCGTGCGCCTTCTGGCGCTGCCCGGGCGCGGCCTCGTCGGTCGCGTCGGCCTCCGTTTCGTTCTCCGGACGCTCTCCCGGCACTGCCTGGAACAGCACGTCGAGCGCGGCGGTCAGCGCGCCGAGGAGTTGTCCCGGCGGTAGTTCCTCGACCGCGGCGCGAACCGTTCCGCCGCCCGCCGCGTGCCCGGCGACGGCGCATAGGAACGCTTGAGCCAGCCAGTCGCGGGCGAACACGTTCACGATCCCGTCGAGCGACGGGGCGGTTCGCACCTGGTGCCGGAAGAACGCGGCTCGAAGCGCGCGGAGCAGTTCCGGGCGCGCGGCCACGGTCGCGGGCAAGTTCGCGGGCGGGCGCAGTCGAATCAGAACCGCGTCGGCGTCGTGCGCGAACCCGACCGCGGCTGGGTTCCCCGCATCGTCCGTGAAGCGAATGTGCGGCTCGAACCGGGTGCCGTTGTCGAACCCGATGCTGGCGTCGCACCCGACCGCGAACCGCCGCACCTCGACCGGGCAGTTCGCCGCGTGCGTGAAGAACGTCACCCCGGCCACCAACTCGACCCACGGCGACAACGACGGCACCGCGGTGTCGATCCCACCGACCAACGGCACGATTTGCGTCCGCCAGTCGGGGAACGCGTTCGATGAGTCGAGCACGTCGTCCGGCGGGACCGAGGCGTGCAACTCCCACGAGCGCACGCACGGCACCAGGAGTACATCGCCGTTCACGTCGAAAGTCGAAAACGCGCCGAGCGCCTCGGCGGCACGCGGCGGCACGAAGTGAGACACTGCCAGCGTTTGCTCTCGATCACCGGCGAGTGCCGGCGGCGCGACCCAGTGCCGGGCATACCGGTGCTTGATGCCGAACCGACGCGACACACGTCCGGGGGCAAACTCGTTCAGCGCCTGTCCGGCGCGCATCGCGTCGCGCCGCTCATTGTCGCCCGTTTGTTGGCCTGGGGTCACGACGGTTACCTCGGGCACGCTCAAATCTTGGAACAGCGTGCGTGGGACGAACTCCGGCAGCGGGGCGTTGTGCTCGAAGAACTCCTGCTCATCTCGCTCGCCGGGAACCAGCCTCCGCCACTGCGTCTTGAGCCTGCGGAGCAGTGTCGGAAAGACCGCGGTGAGGAGCGGGCGCGGCGGCTCCCAGAACAGCCCTTCCACCTCATCGGCGGTCAGCCCGAGGGCGCGAAGCAGGTACGCGGCGAGGTCGTCGCGGCGCTCGGGCCGCGCGAGCACCTCTTCGGCCAGAACCGCGATCCGCTGCTGCCGCTTACGCACCTTGTCGCGTTCGAACTCGGATCGTGCGGAAACCGGCACCGACACGTCCTGCCACACGCTTCCAGCGTCTTGCCCTTCGAGTTGGAACCCGAGCCAGTCGAGCGCCGCGAACGCGGCCTGCATTCGGCGCACGTGGCGGTTGCCGATGGGGAGTTCTCGCGCGGGCAACTCCGGGTCGAACAGAAGGTCGTAGGCCTGGTACGCGAGCCGGTCGCGCCCGTAGTCGGACAGCACGACGACGGTCCACGGGCGCATCTTCGGGTCGCGCCCGGCGCGTCCCTTTCGTTGCAGGAACGCGGCGGGGTCGATCGGCGCCTTGTGCTGAATCCCCGCGCCGACCGTCGGGTCGTTGAACCCGACTTCCAGCGCCGCGGTCGCGACGATCAGATCCGCGTCCGCATCGACGCCGGAGTCCTGCGAACTCGTCCGCCCGACGCGCATGAGGGCGTCCGACCGCAGCGGGTGACCGATCCGTTCGCACAGCTCCCACGACTGCCCGTCGCGGAACCGGTCGGCGGCGTCGGGCGCGGTGCCGGCCCGCAGGTTCGCGAGCGACCCGGTCGGGTTCCCGCGCTTTGGGTTGCCCCAACTGTCCTGCCCCTCCGCGTCGCGCAGGTTGAAGAACAGCCGGTTGGTCACGTCGAGGTCGTCGGTGAAGGCGAACAGCTTGCGCCCGAACAGCCCGCCGCTATGTCCGGCGCGCGGGTCGAGGGCACGCCCGAGTAGCAGTGCGGCCTGGATGCTCACCGAGAGGAGTGACGCACCGGCCGCTGGGTCACCGCGCAGCGCCAGCAGGTACTCGGTTCCCTTCGGAACCAGTTCGCCCGGCTGCGGTGAGATTTCTTCGATCGCGCTCGGTGGGAGCGCGGTGAGCGTGCCGAAGAACCGCGGGGCGTCTCGCAGGGTCGCCGACAACCCGACGACGTGCGGCCGGCACCGGGCCGCGTGACGCCACCGGCGGAGCAAGAACGCGGCCTGCGCCCCGGTCGTGCCGGAGTACGTGTGAACCTCGTCGAGCAGAAGCAGTTTGGGCTTCCGCTCGGCGGGTTGACCGACGCCGAACAGCTTCCCGAACCGCGAGTCCGCCATCCGCTGGTTCAGCATCTCGGTTGTGGTGAACAGCACGTCCGGCGGGAACTGCTGGAGCCGGTATCGCGTCAGCACCACTTCGTCCGGTTCGGCCGTCATGGCGCACCCCGGACCGGCGCACCGGAGCCGTTCGACACTTGCGGCGCGCTCGGCGTCGGTCCAGACCATGTCACCGCCGCACTGCGGGCAGCGGAGCAGCGGGCACACGTACCCGCCGGACACGCGGCGCCACCCGTCCGGCGGCCACGGCGACTCGAACGCACTGGCATTGCGCGGCGTCGGCCCGAACAACGCGCCGACGCGAAGGGGCCGGCGCTTCGCGTTCGTCAGAACGCCGCGGAGCCGCCGGCATTGCGCGAACGCTTCAGTGAACTGGTCTTTGAGCAACTCGTTCCGCGGGTAGATGGCGAGGCAGCGCACCCAGTCGGTGCCGTCGAGCGATTCCGCGATGTACGCGAGCGCCGGCAGGTAGAACGCGAGTGTTTTGCCGCTCCCGGTGCCGGCGCACACCACCGTTCCGGACGCGGCGCCGCGGTCGAGTTCGCCCAATACACGAGCGGTCGCGCGGACCTGGAAGCCCGACAGCTCGCGCGTCCCCACCAGCGCGCGGGCCGCGTCCGCGCGAACACCGGTAGGGTTTCCGAGCGCCGCGAGCAGTTGGTCGGCCGTGACCTCACGCTTCGGGACCGACCGCGGGCGCGTGAGGTAGCGGGCGTCGGCCACGAGCCGCGGGGCGTGTCGCCACCCGCCGCCCGCGTGCTTCGGAAAGAGCTGGCGCAACCGCAGCATCAGCCGCACCGTTTCCGCCGAGCGCGTGCGGTACCGCCACCGGCTCCCGGCGCGGAACGGGAACAGCAGCCGGCGCTCTTCAACGAGTTGGATCAGTGCGTCGGGTTCGGTGAACGTGCCCCAGAGTTGGTGCGCGTCGAGGAACCGTCGCGCGTGTTCGTCGAGTTCGTCGTCCGCGAACGAGCCGTCGGCAAGTCCCCAGGCGAGCAACCCGGCCTCCAGTTTTTCGAGGGCGGTGAGGAATTCGGCCGCGGCGTCGTCGCGGGTCAGTGGGTCGGACATGGGTCACCGCCGGATCCGGTATTTGTCGAATTGGTTCTTGTCGCGCAGCCACTTCACGACCGCGTCCGTTAACAGATCGAGCGATGCGCCGTCCTTGGTGTTGGTCGCGGCCAGGAACCGCTTCACCTCCTCCGGGGCGTCGGTCGGCAGGTGACCGAGCAGCACGCGGAGCGCGGCGATCACCTGTTCCACCTGAGTGAATTCTTCAGCGTTTGTCGCCGGCTCTTTTTCGTAACGTTTGAGCGTGAACCGCTTCGCTCGAATCTCTGCCACAGTGGGCTTGTACTCGGGGTGAAGCTCAAACGGGGCCAGCTCGGCGTCATCGATCTTCGGCGCGGACTTCTGCACCCACGCGAGCCACGCCGCGTCGATGGCCGTTTGGTAACCCTCGGTCACCTTCGTCATTGCGGACTGCAAGTTGGCGAACGTGCGCCCGCGAGTCACTTCGAGCGGCGACCCGGCGAGTTTCGCACGCGCCACGACGGCAGCGTTCGCCACTTTCTTCCCATCGGGGGCGGTGTCGATGGTCACGTCCGGGCGGGCGGCGAACAGTTCGTGCTGCGCGATCAGTCGCGGGAGTTCGTCGGCCCAGCCGTTGACCGGAACCCGCACGGATTCCAATTCTTTCAGTTGTTGGGCGACGGTATCCACCCGCGATAGGCGCTCCAGCGCGGTGCGAAGGGTTTCGAAGCGGCCCGCCGGCGCGGCAGTGGCCGGGTTCGTGCCGGGTGCGGCGGTTTCACTTGCGCACGCCGGTTCCGCTTCCGCACCAACCGCGGCGAGGATCGTTCGTAAATCGGCGTCGAGCGCTGCGGCTTCGGTTGGAAGTAGCGTGTCCGGGTCGGCAGTTTCGCTGGCTCCGAGCGGGTTGAGCTTTTTGCGGATCTGATCGACAACCTCGGCCAGCGTCTGCTGAACGAACACCTGGAACGCGGTTCGGAACGTGTCGGCGGTTTCCATCGCACCGTCGGGCGCCTGCACGAGCGCCGTCAACACCACGCCCGGCGCGGCGTCCTCCTTCAGCCGGTCCACTGCGGTGATGGCCTCGGACACCTTCGCTTCGTCAAACGCTTTCGTGTAGCCGCGAAGTGTTTCGTATGTCACCTCGGCGCGGAACACGCCCAGGTTCTTCGACTGCGTGAGCAGTCCCAGACACTCCGCGACGAACGCCTTCTTGTCGAACGGCGTGCCGAGCCACACGCGGGTTTCGTTCGCCCACTTCTCAAGAGTGGTCCGGCGCCCGGCGACGGCCGCGTCAGTGCGTACGGCCCCGAGTTCGCTCACGAACCCGCGAACCTGACGCGCGTTGTCGTCGAGTTGGTCCGGCTTGCCCGGAAACTCGGCCTCGACTCGGCACGATTTGCGGATCGGCTTCAGCGCCTCCAGCAACCGGTGCGCGTCGATCCCGTACAGCACGTTGCCGTTTCCCTGACGGGCGGTCAGACGCCTCAGCATGAAGTCCCGCGCGAAGGCACGGTTCGCGGCGCACGCTTGCCGGAACTTGTGCCAACCGTCGTCTTGCTTGCTGGCGGGCAACACGCCCGGACCGGCGTGGAGCACCGCGTTCAGCACCTCCGCGTCCTGGTTGCTGTGCGCGCCTTCCAGGTTGAGCGCGCGAGCCGAAACGTACAGCGCCTGAGCGACCGCGACCGCGGCGTCGTCGCTGTCAGGGACGCGCTCGTATTTCTTGCGGAGGAACGGCACCGCCTGACGCACAGCCCGTTCGCACAACGCGGCGTACCATCCGCGGTCGTCGTCACCGCCGTCGTAGTCGAACGTCTTGTACGTGTGGAACCGGATGAGGGCTCGCACTTGCAATCGCACCGCGGCGAACGCCACCGGGTTGGCGAGCGTGCCCTCGTCGCACAGCGCGAACACGGCCTCTTCCGGCGTGGTGCCGGTCGCGGTCGGGCTGAACGGCAGGTACACCGCGTTCGGGCCGACGGCGGTTCGCAGCGACGCCCGCGGGTACTTGACGCCCGCGGCGGGTCCGCTCTCGGTG
>SXHE01000329.1 GCA_005773755.1 Planctomycetia bacterium | reverse complement strand
GTCGCGCGGGTCAGTGAGCTGTCGGAACGCGTGCAACAGAGAGCCGGCCGCGGTGCCGTTCATGGCGTCTGTCCCGAAGTGAGTAACTCCCAGCGCGTCAATACCTTAAACGACCATTCCCGACTTTGCAATCGGCCTACCGTCGAGGAGTAACACGTTGCACGACGTGCAAAGGTGTGGATAATGCCAACCTACCCATGCAGGACGTGCCATGCCCCCACTCCACATTGCCACGTTCGAGTGTGACGTGACCCCGCCCGACGAGCACCCGCTGTGCGGCGGGTGGATCACGCCGGTGCGCGGCGTTGATGACCCGCTCAAGGCGCTCGGCGTCGTGCTGCTCGGCGACGCGAAGCCGGTCGTGCTGTGCGCGGTCGATTGGACCGGACTGCGCAACGAAGCGTTTCGCGTCTGGCGCGCGGCGCTCGCGGAGGCCGCGCACACCACACCCGAACACGTCTCGCTGCACTGCGTTCACCCGCACAACGCCCCATTCGCGGACCTGGAAGCGCAGAAGCTCATCGCCGCCGCGAAAGCACCGATCTCGCTCGATCTGAAGTACTACGGCGAGTGCGTGAAGAAGAGCGCCGACGCGCTGAAGGCGTCGCTGATGAAGGCAGTGAAGTTCACCCACGTCGGCACCGGTGCGGCGGAGGTGAAGGAGGTCGCGTCGAACCGTCGCGTGCTGGGCGACGACGGCAAGGTGAAGTTCACGCGCACGAGCGCGACCAAAGACAAGGCCGCGCGCGACGCGCCCGAAGGGTTGATCGACCCCAACCTCCGCACCCTCAGCTTCTGGGACGGCGATAAGGCGCTGGCGGCGCTGCACTTCTACGCCTGCCACCCGATGAGCTACTACGGCGACGGCCGCGTGAGCGCGGACTTTTGCGGCCTCGCGCGCCAGAAGCGCCGCGACGAGACGAAGGTGTTTCAGGTGTACTTCAACGGCTGCGGCGGCAACGTGACCGCGGGGAAGTACAACGACGGCTCGAAGGAGAACCGGCCCGTGCTGCGCGACCGCATTCATGCGGGCATGGTCGCCGCTTGGAAGGACACCAAGAAGACCGAGGCGAAGGAGTTCGACTGGCGGTTCGAGGCGGTGAAGTTGCCGGCGCGGAAAGAAGCGTCGTTCGGCGCGGACGAGAGCACGAAGGCGCTGGAAGACGTGAAGGCGACTGCTGCGAAGCGGAACAACGCCGCGTACCAGCTCGCGTGGCTCAAGCGCATCGACACGCCCATAGAAGTGAACTGCCTCGACTTCGGCGGGAAGGTGCTGAACCTGTTCCTGCCGGGCGAATCGTTCATCGAATACCAACTCGCCGCGCAGAAGTTGCGCGCCGACGCCGTGGTGAACGTCGCGGCCTACGGCGACGACGGCCCCGGCTACATCCCGACCGCGAAGGCGTACCTTGAGGGCGGCTACGAGCCGACCGTCGCGCTGTCCGGGCCGGGGTCCGAAGTGATTCTGCTCGCCGCGATGCGTAAGCTGCTCAAAGTGAAGGGGGACAACAAGTGAAATCGCTGCTCGCACTCGTCACGCTACTCGCCTTCGTTCTGCCCTCTCGTGCCGCGGAACCCGCGTACAAGGCCGGGGTCGCCACGCAGGTTATCACGCCGAAGGAAGCGGTCTGGATGGCCGGCTACTCCGGGCGCACCAAGCCCGCGGAGGGGAAGGTTCACGACCTGTACGCGAAGGCGCTGTGCATCGAGGACGCCGCGGGCAAGCGGCTCGTGCTGGTCACGACGGACCTGATCGGCATCCCGCGCGAGCTGGGCGACACGGTCGCGGCGGAGGTGGAGAAGAAGCACGGCATCAAGCGCGACGAACTGATGCTGAGTTGCTCGCACACGCACTGCGGGCCTGTCATTCGCGAAAACCTCGTCGATATGTACCCGATGAGCAAGGAAGACCGCGTGAAGGTCGATGCGTACACAAAGGTGCTTCAAGCGGACCTGATCGCGGTGATCGGCGCAGCGGTGAAGAACGTGAAGCCCGCGAACCTGAAGCACGGCGCGGGCAAGGCCACGTTCGCCATGAACCGGCGCGAGCCGACCGACAAGGGCGTCATCAACGGCCGCAACCCGGCCGGGCCGGTCGATCACACGGTTCCCGTTCTTGTCGTCGAAGACGCGCAGGGCAAGCCGATCACGGTCGTGTTCGGCTACGCCTGCCACAACACCACGCTCAGCTTCTACCAGTGGTGCGGCGACTACGCCGGGTTCGCGCAGATCGAAGTGGAGAAGGCGTTGCCGGGTGCGGTCGGCATGTACTGGATCGGCTGCGGCGCGGACGCCAACCCGCTGCCGCGGAGCAAGATCGAGCTGTGTGAGAAGTACGGCAAGGAACTGGGCGAGGCCGCGGTCGCGGCGGTGAAAGGCGCGAAGCCGATCACCGGCAAGTTCGCCGCCAAGTACGAGAAGATCACGCTCAAGTTCGAGGCTGTGCTGACGAAGGAACAGCTCAACGCCGACACGCTCAGCAAAGATCAGGCGCGCTCGAAGCGCGCCCAACGGCTGTTGAAGGAACTCGAAGCGAACGGCAAGATCGCCGACACCTATCCGCACTACCCGGTGCAGACGTGGTGCTTCGGCGATCAGGTGTTGCTCGTCTCGCTCGGCGGCGAGGTCGTCATCGACTACCTGCTGCGCCTCAAGAAGGACGTGCCAACGAGTCGGGCGCTCTGGGTGATGGGCTACGCGAATGACGTGATGGCGTACATCCCGAGCGCACGCGTGCTGAAAGAAGGCGGGTACGAAGCGGACTCGTCGCAGGTCTACTACGGGATGCCGGGGAAGTGGTCGCCCACCATCGAGGACGCCATCATCGCGAAGGTCAAGGAACTCGCTGCCGCGGTCGCGCCACTGGCGAAACCGCCGGGGCCGCTCTCGCCCAAAGAAGAGAAGGAGTCGTTCAAACTGGACGAGCGGTTCAAGATCGAACTGGTCGCGAGCGAACCGGACGTGGTCGATCCGGTGGCGATGTGCTTCGACGAGAAGGGCCGCATGTTCGTGTGCGAGATGCGCGGCTACCCGAACGGGGGCGTCGGCACCGGCAAGGAGACGCGCGGCAAGATCAAGATGCTGATCGACAAGGACGGCGACGGCCTGTTCGAGACCGCGACCACCTTCGCCGAAGATCTGCGGTTCCCGATGGGGATCACGCCGTACAAGGGCGGCATGATCGTCGCGGTCGCCCCGGACATCCTGTACCTCGAAGACACAGACGGCGACGGCAAGGCGGACAAAACGACCGTGCTGTACACCGGCTTCAACCTGCACAACATCCAGCAGATGGTGAACGGCCTCCAGTGGGGCCTCGACAACTACATCTACGGCATCGCCGGCTCCGATGGGGGCACGATCACCTCCCCGCAGAAGAAGGACATGCCCGCGGTCGCGCTGCGCAACCGCGGGTTCCGCTTCAAGCCGTGGGAGCCGGGTAGCCTGGAACCGACCAGTTCGGGTGGGCAGTACGGCCTAACCGCCGACGACTACCAGCGCTGGTTCACCGCGACCAACAGCCAGCACCTGCGCCAGATCGTATTGCCCGATCACTACCTGAAGCGGAACCCGTACCTCGCGGCGAGCGCGGTCACAGTGGACATCCCCGAACACGGGGCCGCGGCGAAGGTGTTCCGCATCAGCCCGTTCGAGCCGTGGCGTGTGGAACGCACGACGCGCCGCGCCGGCAGCCCTGACGCGAAGCGCTTCCCGCCCACGGAACTGGTGCCGGGCGGCTACATCACCTCCGCGTGTAGCCCGCTCATCTACACCGGCGAATTGTTCCCGCGCGAGTTCTACGGCAACAACTTCGTCTGTGACCCGGCGAATAACCTCGTTCACCGCGAACTGCTCAAGGAGAACGGCGCGGCGTTCACCGCGGTGCGCGCCTACGACGACCGCGAGTTCCTCGCCTCCACCGACAACTGGTTCCGCCCAGTCGAACTGAAGCAAGGCCCGGAAGGAGCAATCTACCTGCTCGACTTCTACCGCGAAGCCATCGAAACGCCGCTCTCACTGCCGGACGACATCAAGCAACAACTCAACCTCGAAAGCCGCGGGCGCGGGCGCATCTGGCGCATCGCCCCGAAGAACTTCAAGGCGGGGAAGTTACCGGATTTCAGCACGCTGAAGCCGGAGCAACTCGCACAGCAGTTGAGTAGCGTCAGCCCCTGGCACCGCCTCACCGCGCAGCGACTGCTCGTCGAGCGACAGGAGAAGGGCGTGACCGATCTCATCCGCGACCAGCTAAACCGGTCATTTGACAGCACGCGTCGCGTGAATCATCTCTGGACGCTCTCCGGCCTCGCTGCTCTCAACGCGAGGGACGTGGAGAGCGCGTTCAGATTGGGCGCAGTGCAGACGGGTGAAATCGAGCAGGGATTGCGGTTAGCGGAACCGTTTTTTGACACCAACCGCGCTTTCTCAGTAGCCGCGACCAAGCTCGCGAAGCACCATCTGACACGTGTACGCTTCCAGCTCGCGCTGTCCGCCGGAGCGATGCCACCGAAGGACGCGGCCACGATCCTCGCGGTGATCTTGGAGTATGATGCGGACGACCCCTGGATCGTGACCGCGGCGCTCAGTTCGGCCGGCGGGTGTGGGTTCGAGTTGCTTGAATCGCTCACCGCGAAGGGCAAGTCGCCGAACGCGAGCATCGTCGCGCGGGTCGCGGCCATGATCGGCGCGAAGGGAGATGCGAAGGAGATCACCCGCGCGCTGGAACTGGTCGCGGGCGGCGCGGACGGTTCCATCCTCGACGGGCTGGGGCAGGGGATGCGGGCGTCGAAGGCTCCGCTGCCGACGTGGTGGGACAAGCCGCCCGCGGAAGCGGCCGACGTGATGCCCAAGTTGCGCGCGCGGTTCGAGACCGCAACGAAGACCGTGCGCGACGAGAAGGCCGAGGCCGCGGGGCGCGTCCGTGCCGCGAACCTGCTTGCCTACGGGCCGTTCGACAACGCGGCTTCGCTCGCGGAGGTGCTGACGCCCACTACGCCCGGCGATGTGCAACTCGCGGCGATGAAGGCGCTCGCCACCCACACCGACGCGAAGGTGAGCGAGTTGCTTCTGAAGGGTTGGTCCGGCTACGGCCCGGCACTGCGGCGCGAGGCGATGGAGGCGATGCTCGCCCGCGCCGACCGCGCGCTGAAGTTGCTCGCCGCGGTCGAAGAGAAGAAGGTGAGCGCGACCGAGTTCACGCCGACGCAGGTTCAGGCGCTCCACTTTCACCTGAACCCCAACGTGCGGGCGAAGGCCGGGGCCGCGTTCAAGCGCGGCGATTCCGACCGCGCGAAGGTTGTGAAGGACTACGCCGCGGCGCTTGACCTGAAGGGCGACGCGATGAAGGGGAAGCTCGTGTTCGCGAAGACCTGCGCCGCGTGCCACAAGCTCGACGGCACCGGCTTCGACGTGGGCGCGAACCTGCTCGCCGCGCTGCCCAACAAGTCCGGCGAAGACCTGCTGATCGCGGTATTCGACCCGAACAAGGAGGTCGATCCGCGCTACGTGAGCTATTCCGTCGTGACCGGCGACGAGCGCGTGCTGATGGGCGTGGTCGTCACGGAGACGCCGACGAGCATCACCCTCCGCCGCGCCGACGGCAAGGAAGACGTGATCCTGCGCACGAACATCGCCACGCTGCGCTCGACCTCGCTCTCGCTCATGCCCGTCGGGTTGGAGAAGGAGCTAACACCGCAGAACGTGGCCGACCTGTTCGCGTACTTGCGGGTCGCGGGGAAGTAGCTCGGGCATTCTCTTGCGCGCAAGGGTTCGTAGAACTCCGTGGTGCGCCCGAAGTGACCGCCCGGAGTGTGGACGACGTGACGGAACTGCGCGACCCGGTCAGTTCGGCCTCGCACCTCTTTACCGCGGCCTGGGCCGTGTTCGCGACGCTGGTGATGATCCGGCTCGCGGCCCCGCGGCCGGGGCGGTTGATGCCCGTCGTCATTTACGGCGTCTCGATGGTGCTGCTGTTCCTCGCCAGCGGCACGTTTCACGGCCTTCACTACGAGACGCCCGAACAGAAGCGACTGTTCCAGAAGATCGACCAGTCGGCCATTTACCTGCTGATCGCCGGGTCCTACACGCCGGTACTGGCGATCCTCCTGGAGGGGCCGTGGCGGCGCTGGTCGCTGCACGTCGTGTGGGCGTTCGCGGCCACCGGCGTGTTGTGCCTGTGGCTGCTGCCGAAGGTGCCGCACGTGGTCACGGTGTCGCTGTACCTGGGCGTGGGGTGGGCCGGGTTCGCGCCGGTCGTCCAACTGTACCGCGCGGTCGGCTGGCGGGCGATGAACTGGGCGTGGCTCTGCGCCGGGTTCTACTGCGCCGGCGGCGTCTTCGAGCTGACCGACTGGCCGGTCATCGTGCCGGGTTGGATCCAGGCCCACGAGGTGTTGCACTTCTGCGACACCGGCGGCGCGCTCGCGCTGTTCGTGTTCGTCGTGCGCCACGTGATCCCGCACCAGCCGCCGCGCACGGTTGAGCGTGAAGAAAGCTGGTAGACCGGCCCAAAACTCGCCGGCGCGTGTACAATCACATTTTCCCACGCCAGAGATTCGCACACCGATGGGCATGCTTTTTCAGGTCACGGACGCGCACAAGAGCTACGGCGATCAGACCCTTCTCGACGGCGCGAGCGTCACGATCAGCGACAACACGAAGGTCGGGTTCGTCGGCCGCAACGGGGCCGGCAAGAGCACGCTCCTGCGCGTGCTGCTGGGCGACGAGGAACTCGACAGCGGCGAGGTGGTGCGCCACCCCAGCCTGCGCCTGGGCTACCTGCGCCAGCACGACCCGTTCCTGCCGGGCGAAACGGCGCTCGAGTACCTGATGCGCGACAGCGGGCAGCCGGACTGGAAGTGCGGCGAGGTTGCCGGGCAGTTCGAGGTGAAGGGCGCGTACCTGGAAGGCCCGGTCGCGAAGCTGTCCGGCGGGTGGCAGACGCGGCTCAAACTCGCGGCGCTGCTGCTGCACGAACCGAACCTGTTGATGCTCGACGAGCCGACGAACTTTCTCGACCTGCGCACGCAAATCCTGCTCGAACACTTCCTGCGCGAGTTCCGGGCCGCGTGCCTGATCGTGTCGCACGACCTGGCGTTCCTCGGCGCGACCTGTACGCACACGCTCGGCCTGTCGCGCGGCAAGCTCACGTCGTTCCCCGGCAAGGTCGAGCCGTTCCTCCAGTTCCAGCGCGAGAACCGCGAGCGCGACGAGAAGACCAACGAAGCGATCATGACGAAGCGCCGGCACCTCGAAGACTTCATCGCGCGCAACAAGGCCCGCGCCGCGACCGCCGGCCTCGCGCAATCGAAGGCCAAGGCGCTTGAGAAGCTCGAAACGGTCGAGGTGATCGGCGACGAACCGACCCCGCACATCCGCGCGCCCATCGTGGAGCCGCGCAAGGGCGTCGCGCTCCGGTGCCGCGACCTCGCCATCGGGTACGCGGACCGGACCATCGCGAGCGACGTTCAGATCGAGATCGACCACGGCTCGCGGGTCGCCATCGTCGGCGACAACGGCCAGGGCAAGACCATGTTCCTGCGCACCATTGTGGACTCGCTGAAGCCGCTGGCCGGCGAAGCCCGCTGGGGCCACGGGTGCAAACTCGGCGTGTACGCGCAGCACGTCTACACCACGCTGCCGGAGAAGGACACCGTCCTCGAATACCTGCAACAGAAGGGGAAGGGGCGGAAGATTCAGGAGGTGCTGGAGGTCGCGGGGGCGATGCTGTTCCGCGGCTCGCACGTCGATAAGCCGATCTCGGTGCTGAGCGGCGGCGAGCGCGCCCGCGTGTGCCTCGCGGGGTTGCTCCTGAGCGATTACAACGTCCTGCTGCTCGACGAACCGGGGAACCACCTGGACGTGGACACGGTCGAAGCGCTCGTCGAAGCGCTGCTCGAATACAAGGGCACAGTCGTGTTCACGAGCCACGACCGGCACTTCACCAAGCAGATCGCCACAAGCGTCATTGAGGTGCGCGACGGCCGCGTCGCGCTGTACAGCGGCAAGTACGACGACTACGTGTACCGCGTGAACAAGGAGATCGAGGCCGGCGAGCGCGAGGCCGCGACGACCCGCGCGAAGCTGCCGCCGGAGGTGCTCAAAGCGCGGCAGGCCTCTCAGGTCGCCCCGCGCCGCAGCGCCGACGACATCCGCGCGGACCTGGACGCGACCGAACAGACCATCGCTCAGCTTGACGCGCGCCGCCTCGCGCTCGACGCGCGGCTGAGCGAACCGGCGGAGGCCGACGAACTCGAGCGCCTGTGCGACGAACTGGCCCAGGTCGCCGAGGAGCACGACGCGGCCGAAGCACGCTGGACGGAGCTTCAAGGGGAGTTGGACGCCGCGGGGTAGGGCATCCCAGATTAACATTTGCCCCGTTCGGAACGATCTGGCGACTTTTTCGGTTGACACCGCCCCCATTGAATGTGAATATCGGATTAATGCCGGTGACGGCGCTGTTCCTGAATTGCGCTCGGTTCCCGCCTGCCAACAGACCCGCCGGCTCGTTTCCCGGAGTTGTGTCCCACCTTCCCGTCCACGTCCTTTCGAGGGTCCTGTCATGCTGCGGTTCCTCGGTTCGTCCCACAAGTTCTGCGACGGCGCGACGCGCCGCGACTTCCTCCAGATCGGGGCCTTCGGGGCCGGTCTCACGCTGGCCGACATGCTGCGGATCAACACCGCTCAGGCCGCCGCCAAGAAGCAGTCGAGCAAGTCGAAGAAGTCGGCGATCATGATCTACCTGCCCGGTGGCCCGTCGCACATGGACATGTACGACCTGAAGCCCGAGGCCCCGGTCGAGTTCCGTGGCGACTTCAAGCCGATCCAGACCAACGTGCCCGGCTGCGAGATCTGCGAACACTTCCCGATGCAAGCGAAGATGTGGGACAAGCTGGCCGCGATCCGCTCCATCGTGTCGGTCGATGAACACTCCGATACCCTCGTGCTGACCGGCTACCCGGACCGCGTGAACCGCATCGCCGAGCACCCGTCATTCGGGTCCGTGGTGTCGAAGCTCCGCTCCGCGGACAACGGCGCGGTCCCGCCGTTCGTGAGCCTGCGAGGGATGAGCCGCGGCACCGAGCCGGGCTACCTGGGCATCGCGCACCGGCCGTTCACCCCGGGCGGGCAGGGCAACTCGAACCTGCGCCTCGCCAACGGCGTCACCGTCGACCGGCTCGACGAGCGCAAGAACCTGCTCGACAAGTTCGACGACACCCGCCGCGAGATCGACGCCAGCGGCGCGATGGCCGGGATGGACGCCTACACCGAGAAGGCGCTCGAGATGGTCACGGCCGGCGTGGTCCGCGACGCGCTCGACGTCCGCAAGGAAGACGAGAAGACCCGCGAGCGCTACAAGGGCGTCGAACAGTTCCTCACCGCTCGTCGCCTCGTCGAAGCCGGCGTCGGCTGCGTGACCCTGAGCATCGGCGGCTGGGACACCCACGGCCAGAACTTCACCACCCTGAAGCGGCAGCTCCCGCAGGTGGACAAGGGCATCGCCAACCTGATCCAGGACCTGCACGACCGCGGGATGCAGGACGACGTGGTCACGGTGATGTGGGGCGAGTTCGGCCGCACCCCGAAGGTGAACATGAACGCGGGCCGCGACCACTGGTCGCCGGTCATGAGCGCGATGATCGCCGGCGGGGGGCTGAAGATGGGCCAGATGGTCGGGGCCAGCACCGCGAAGGGCGAGCGCCCGAAGGACAACCCGCTGAGCGTGCCGCGCGTGCTCAGCACCATCTACCGTGCGCTCGGCATCGACCCGAGCATGACGTTCAACAACGGGTCGGGCCGGCCGATGTACGTCCTCGACGAGCGCGATCCCGTCAAGGAACTGATCGGCTAGTCAACCGTGCTGGTGTAATCGCGACCGGGGCCGTACAACATTCCTACGGCCCCCGGTTCGCGATTCGTCACGTCCGGCGAATCGACCCGTGCCGTCACCCTAAAAGGCGCATTGCTATGTCGTCCGTGTCTCGCAAGTTCGCGTTCGTAGTGTTCGCTCTGGCCGTTCTGACCACCGCCGGCTGCGGCGGCAACGCCAAGAAGATCGTGGGCAAGTGGAAGGTCACCGAAGTCGGGGGGAAGACCGACGAGGGGATGGGCAAGGGCATCGACCTCATCCTCGAGTTCAAGAGTGACGGTACCGGCACCGCGAGCATCGAGACCAGCGACCCGAAGGCCCAGGAGCTGGTGAAGATGATGAACGATAAGATGCCGTCCTTTAAGTGGAGCGTGACCGGCGACAAGATCGAATTGACCTCCACAATGAAGGAAAAGGGCGAAGGCCTCTTCGGGAAGAAGGAGAAAGGCACCGGGACGATCAAGTTCGACGGCGACAACCTCACCTTGACCCCCGATGAGTCCGGCGAAAAGACGATCAAGTTGACGCGCGTCAAGAAGTGATCGCGCGACACCGTTCGATACCCACCTCGCGGCGGCAACCGACTTTTCACGGGTCGGAGTCGCCGCGTTCCCGCACACACCACGGGGCTTCTGCTATGAAACGCCTCTTCCTCACGGTTCTCGCACTCGTCGCGTTCGGCTCTGCCGTGACCGCCGCCGAGTCGCCCGTCACCGCGATCTCCGCGTACCCCGCGAAGGTCGCCATGAAGGGCACCGACGACGCCCCGCAGCTCGTCATCACCGGAAAGCGGGCCGACGGCCGCGAGGTCGACCTATCCGGTGTCGCCACGTTCAGCGTGTCCGATCCGAAGGTCGCCAAGGTGGAGCAGGGGGGCCGCGTGTACCCGCTCGCCAACGGCACCGCGGAAATCACCGTCAGCTTCGAGGGCAAGACGGTCAAACTGCCGCTGACCGCGGAGAAGATGGACGTGGCGCTTCCGCTCAACTTCGCCAACCAGGTGAACCCGATCTTCACCAAGCTCGGCTGCTCGGCGGGCGGCTGTCACGGCAAGATCGCCGGGCAGAACGGTTTCCGCCTGTCGCTGCTCGGCTTCGACCCCGCGTTCGACTACGAAAACCTGCTGAAGGAGACCCGCGGTCGCCGCATCTTCCCGGCCGTGCCGGAGAAGAGCCTGCTGCTGACGAAGGCGGTCGGGGCCGTGCCGCACGGCGGCGGCAAGAAGATGGACCCGGCCGGCGAAGAGTTCAAGATCGTCCGCAGGTGGATCGCGTCCGGCGTGCCCTACGGCACGAAGGACGATCCGACCGTCACGAAGATTAGTGTATACCCCGAACACCGCGTCGTGGACCGCCAGAACCGCCAGCAGATCGCCGTGTACGCACACTACACCGACGGCACGGTGGAAGACATCACCCGCCGCGCCCAGTACGAGTGCAACGACACCGACATCGCGACCGTGAGCGAGAGCGGCGTGGTCAGCACGCTCAACATCACCGGGCAGGCCGCGATCATGGCCCGCTTCAACGGCAACGTGACCGTGTTCCGCGCCACCGTGCCCCGCGCCGGCGACGCGGTCAAGTTCGACTTCAAGGAACAGACGGCCGTTGACAAGCACACCGCGAAGAAGTGGATCGAGTTGAACATCACGCCCTCCGGCCTGTGCTCGGACGAGGTGTTCATCCGCCGCGTTTCGCTCGACCTGACCGGCACGCTACCCGAAGCGAAGGACGTGCTCGCGTTCCTCAACGACAAAGACCCCGCGAAGCGCGACAAACTCGTGGACCGGCTGCTCGAAACCCCAGAGTACGCCTACTTCTTCGCAAACAAGTGGGCCGACATCCTGCGCGTCAAGCGCCGCGGGCAGGCCAACCGCGCGTACGGCACTTTCGCGTTCCATACGTGGATCCGCGAGTCTGTCGCCTCCGACAAGCCCTATGACGACTTCGTCCGCGAGATCATGGTCGCCATCGGCGACGAATCGAAGTCGCCGCCGACGGTGTGGTACAAGGAGGTCCGCACGCCCGAACAGTTCGTTGACGACGTGAGCCAGGTGTTCCTCGGCCAGCGGCTCGCGTGCGCCCAGTGCCACCACCACCCCTACGAGAAGTGGAGCCAGGACGACTACTGGGGCTTCGCCGCGTTCTTCGGCCGGGTCGCGTTCAAGAACGTGAACACGCCGGGCGTGAGCAACCAGAACCAGCAGAACCAGAAGCAACTGTTGTTCGTCCGCAGCACCGGCAACGTGCAGAACAAGCGCACCGGCCAGACGGCCCCGATGAAGGCGCTCGACAGCGACCCGAGGTCGGCCGATGCCGGCGAAGACCCGCGGGCCAAGTTCGCCGACTGGATGACGTCGCCGAAGAACCCGTTCTTCGCGAAGGCCGTCGCGAACCGTTACTGGGCGCACTTCTTCGGCCGCGGGATCGTCGATCCGATCGACGACATGCGCATCACGAACCCGCCGTCGAACCCCGAACTGCTCGACGCGCTGGCCCAGAACTTGATCGACAGTAAATACAGCTTGAAGTCGCTTGTGAGGACGATCTGCAAGAGCCGCACGTACCAACTGGCGGCGGAGCCGAACGAGTTCAACAAGGGCGACAAGCAGTCGTTCGCGCGTTACTACCCGAAGCGGATGCAGGCCGAGGTGCTGTTCGACGCGGTGGCGAAGCTGACCGACAGCCCGACGGCGTTCCCCGGCTTGCCGGGTGACAAGTTCGCCCCGAACCGGGCGATCATGCTGCCGGACGAGTCGTTCGCGTCGTACTTCCTCGACGTGACCGGTCGCCCCCAGCGCATCAGCGCGTGCGAGTGCGAGCGCGTGAACGAGGCCAGCCTCGCCATGACGCTGCACCTGCTGAACAGTCAGGAGATCCAGGACAAGATCGCCCGCGCCGGCGGGCGCGCCGATCAGCTCTCCAAAGACAAGCGGACCGACGAAGAGAAGGTGACCGAGTTGTTCCTGCTGGCGACCGGATCGAAGCCGAGTAAGGAGAAGATGGACCTCGCACTGAAACACATTGCGGAACACGACAAGGCCAAGAAGGTCGCTTACGAGAACATCGTCTGGGCGCTACTGAACTCAAAGGGCTTCCTCTTCAACCAGTAAGTGTGAGTCCGCGTTAGCCGCAAGCCGAAGGCGAGCGCGAAGCGACAACCAACCGAGGGCGTTAGGACTGAATCCTGACGCCCTCGGCATTTACAACACCCCAGTTGCCAGCCCCATCGCAACGATCAGCAACATTACTGCAACCAAGAGCTGCACGCCGCGAAGCGTGACTTTCTTCAAGTACCGGGTGCCGAGGTACGCGCCTGCGAACGCGGCCAGCACCGCCGCAGCGAGGAGCGGGTAGTCGAGGCCGGTGCGGGCCGCGAGCAGAGCCGGGACGTACACGCCCAGGCGCGTGAGGTCGATCAGGCACGCGAGCACGACGCCCGTAGCGACGAACGCTTCCTTCGACAGCCCGGCCCGCATCAGGAACGCCGAGCGGAGCGCGCCTTGCATCCCCGCCAGTCCGCCGAAGAAGCCCGACAGCGCGCCGCCGAGCGGCAGGTAGCGCGGCGGGAACGACATGTCGCGTGTGCACGGCACTAGATCGAAGAGCGCGAACACCGCGAGCAGCAACCCCATCGCTAGTTTCACGGGCATCACCCGCAGCTCGCGGCCGAAGAGGGTGTAGGTGGCGAGCGGGCGCAGGTCGCTCAGTTGCAGCAGCACCCACGCGCCGACGAGCGCCGCGAGGATCGCCGGCACGCCGAAACGGATCACGACGCGCCGGTCCGAGTGGCACCCGACGAGGGCGAGCTTGAACAGGTTGTTGAGGAAGTGAACGACCGCGGTGAGCGCGACCGCCTGTTCGACGGGAAAGAACAGCGCGAACGCCGGCAGCAGCAGCGTGCCCAGTCCGAACCTGGAGAACAGCGTCAGCCCGGACGCAGCGAACGCGACCAAGCAGATGACGAGGTAGGTCAGCACGTCCGGTGTCCGTAAGTCAACGCCGCCACTTGCGGCGGCGCTCGTTGTCCAACCCCAACCCGCCGATGATGCCGAGGACCGCGCCGACCCCGCCGCACATCGCGACGACTTCCAATCCGACCCCGTCTTCGACGGCCTGCACGATGCCGTAGATCGTGCCGAGGGCGCACCCACAGAAGGTGACGGCCCACCAGATCGGCATCGGTGGGGCGTCTTCGGTCCAGTCGCCCCAGTCCTCGCGCTCATCGTCGGTTCGGCGCGGCGGGGGCATCGTGTTCTCCTGATCGCGGACGAATGGGCGGCGCTCAAAGCCTACCCGCCGCTGAGAGAGACGTCAAACAGCGCGCGCCGCCCGTTTGCTCGAATCGCCGCAGTCGTGTATCGTGTCTGCATCCCTCCACGTCACACCGGGCCGTTTGCCATGCGCTACCTGCTGCTCGTGTTGATCGTTCTTGCCGCGTTCGCCGTTGGTTCGCGCCCGACTCTGGGGTTTGACACCCCCGACTCGCCAAAAGGCAAGGAGATTGTCGTGTCCGAGAAGGCGCTCGCCATTCACAACGAGGCGCTGCTGATCGACGGGCACAACGACCTGCCGTGGGAGCTGCGCGAGAGCGACGAACCGGGCTTCAGGAACATCGATCTGACCAAACCGCAGAAGCGGTTCCACACCGACATCCCCCGACTCAAGAAGGGTAACGTCGGGGCGCAGTTCTGGAGCGCGTGGGTGCCGACCTCCTACGGGGCGAAGGGGAGCGCGCCGAAAGTGACGCTCGAACAGATCGACGTGATCCACGAGATGGCCCGCCGCTACCCGGCAGCGTTCGAGATGGCCTACGGCACCGAAGACATCCTGCGCGTCCGCAAGGCCGGCAAGATCGCGTGTCTGATTGGGGTCGAGGGCGGGCACTCCATCGACAACTCGCTCGCACTCCTCCGCAACTACTACAAGCTCGGCGTCCGGTACATGACCCTCGCGCACTCCGAGTCGCTCGACTGGGCCGATTCCTGTTCGGACGAACCGCGCGCGAAGGGCCTCACAACCTTCGGCGTGAGCGTCGTTCACGAGATGAACCGGCTCGGCATGATGG
This sequence comes from Planctomycetia bacterium, assembly GCA_005773755.1. Classification (GTDB taxonomy): domain Bacteria; phylum Planctomycetota; class Planctomycetia; order Gemmatales; family Gemmataceae; genus Gemmata. The sequence continues at coordinate 5,403 of SXHE01000329.1, read as the reverse complement.
TCGATCTGTCGCACGTCTCGCCGGACACCATGAAGGCCGCGCTCAAGGCGACAAAGGCACCGGTCATCTTCTCGCACTCGTCGGCGCGGGCCGTGGCCGACCATGTGCGGAACGTCCCCGACGACGTGCTGAAACTGGTGAAGGAGAACCGCGGCGTCGTGATGGTCAACTTCTTCAGCGGGTTCCTCACGCCCGAAGGCGCACGGGCCATGAAGCTCATGTTCGAGAAGGGCCGCGAGCTGAAGAAGCTGTACCCCACCGACGACAAGAAGTATCGCGAGGCGTTCCGCGCCTGGGCAAAGGAAAATGACTACCCGGCCGGCGACGTACGGCACATCGTCGATCACATCGACCACCTCGTGAAGGTCGCGGGGATCGATCACGTGGGCATCGGCTCGGACTTCGACGGCGTGCCGAAGCTGCCGGCGCAGATGAGCGACGTGTCGTGCTACCCGCTGCTGACCCAACTCATGCTCGACCGCGGGTACACGAAGGAGCAGATCCACACGGTGCTCGGCGGAAATCTGATGCGGGCGTTCGCGGAGGCGGAGAAGGTGAGCCGCGACTGGGGGAAGGACACCCCATGACGCCGCGGGTCGCGATCATCGGGGCCGGACTCGCGGGCCTGACGTCCGCGCGCCGGTTGCTCCAGAAGAACGTCGAAGTGGTGCTCATCGATAAGGGGCGACACGGCGGCGGGCGCATGTGCACGCGCGCCGTCAAGCAGCCGGACGGTCGCACGGCCAAGTTCGACCTCGGCCCGCCGCTGCTGTACCACCGGCTCCGCGCCGACCGCGACACGCCGTGGCACCGCGTCACCGACCTCGCGGCGGCGCTACCCGGCGGCGACCTGTTTCACGCTTGCGGGGTGATGCGTGTCGGCGGTGCTGGTGAGGTGCTTTCGGACTACAACGCCGTCAGAGGGCTGGCGGCACAGGGCGGGATGCGCGAACTCGCGTTCCGCTTGCTCGGCGTCCCGAACGACGCGCTGACGTTCCACGACCACACCGTCGCGGAGCAACTCGAGCGCACCGAGAGCGGGTGGCGCGTCCACCTGCGCTCGCTCCGCGACGGCGCGGAATCGGTACAGACCTCGAACGTTCTGCTCGTCACGTCCCCCGTACCGCAGGCGCTCGAACTGCTCCAGCGGAGCAAGATCGACCTGCCGGAGGAGCTGCGCTACGCGCTGCGCGAGGTCCGGTACTCGCGGTGCGTCGCGCTGTACGGCGTCTTCGGCGGCGGCGACGTGACGCAGCCCGGCGGGGTGTGGTTCGGTGACGGCCCGTTCGAGTGGATCGCGGACAACCACCGCAAGGGCGTTTCGGACGTGCCACACTCGGTCACGGCTCACACGCGACACCAGTGGGCCGAGGAGCACTGGGACGAACCGGACGCGCAGGTGCTCGACCAGTTGCTGCCGCGCCTGCGGCCCTGGGTGGGCGACCCGGTGGGGCCGGTGGGTGTGCAGCGGTGGCGGAACGCGCGGCCAGAGAACCCGGTCGCTGCGCAGTGCGCGGTGCTCCGCGACCTGGCGACGGTGATCGCCGGCGACGGGTTCTACGGTGCGATCCCGGACCCGGCGGATGCGGCCGTGGCGTCTGGGGAAGCGGCGGCGGCGCGGATCGACGGACTGCTCACGCAACTGGCTCGCACCGACGACCGGTACTCGGTGGCCCGCCCGCGCCGATACACGCTCGAAATCGGTGTCACCACGCTCGCGGAGGCCGGGACCGCGATCGGGGCCGGCGCGGACCGGCTCGAACTGTCCAGCGCGCTAGAACTGGGCGGGCTGACGCCGTCGATGGGGCTGTTCGACGCGGTCCGCGAGCGCGCCGGGCCGGTGCCGGTGTTCGTGATGATCCGTCCGCGCCCCGGCGGGTTCGTCTACGCACCGAGTGAACTGGCCGTGATGGAGGACGACATCCAAGCGCTCCTCGCGAACGGGGCCGCGGGCGTCGTGTTCGGCGCGCTCACCCGCGACCGGCGCGTCGACAGGGAGGCGTGCGCGCGGCTGCTCCGGTTCGCCGACAACCGGGCCGTGTTCCACCGGGCGTTCGACCTGATCGACAATCAAGCAGAGGCACTAGAAGAGCTGATCGAGTTCGGGTTCCTCCGGGTACTCACGGGCGGCGGGCGCCGCCCCGCCGAGGCCGGACCCGCGTCGCTGGCGGCGCTCGTGCAGCACGCCGGCTGGCAGATCGAGGTGCTGCCCGCGGGCGACGTGCGGCCGCACAACGTCGCCGAACTGGTCGCGCGCACGCGGTGCGATCAGGTGCATTCGTCGGCCCGCGCGCCGCGCGCCGACCCGGACCCGGCGCTCGCGCTCCCCGGCCGGGTCGTAGCCGCGCGCGGCGGGCGCGACGAGCTGCGCGAGGAACTGGTCGCCGGCCTGCGGCGGCAACTCGACCGACTGAACGAGGGCGACGATGAGTGAGCGGCCCGCCGACCAGTCGTTCGAGGCGTTCCTCGCCACCCTCCACAAGAGCCGGCTGTTCGACGCGGTCGAACTGGACCGGCTCGCGGCCCGCGCGCGGGCGACCAGTTCGACCGCCTTCGCGGACGCGCTCGTCGGCGCGCGAGAACTGACCCACTACCAGGCCGACAAGCTGCTCCGCGGGCGCTGGCAAGGGTTGGTGCTGGGGCCATACAGCGTGCTAGCCCCGCTCGGCCGCGGCGGGATGGGCACCGTTGTGTACCTCGCGCGCGACCGGCGGATGACCGAGGCGCTCGGCGACACGGTGCTGCTCGCGCTCAAGTTGTTGCCCGACCGCAAGGCCGCAGCCGATCCGAAGGTGCTGGCCCGTGTCCAGCGCGAGATGGAGCTGGGGAAGAGAGTGAATCACGCGAACGCGGTGCGCACCTTCGCGGCCGGGCACATCGACGACGTTCACTACCTCGCGCTGGAGTTCATCCCCGGCCGGACGCTTCGGCAGACGGTGATGGAGAAGGGGCCGCTCGCGCCGGGCGACGCGGCTCGCGTCTTCGCCGACATCGCCGCCGGGCTTCAACATGTCCACGAGCGCGGTCTGGTTCACCGCGATGTGAAGCCGGCGAACGTGATGATCCGGCCCGACGGCCGCGCGGTGATCCTCGACTTCGGCCTCGCCATCGCGCCGGGCGAACCGCTCCCCGCGGACCCGGCCATCGCCGGCGGGCGCGGGTACGTCGTCGGCACGATGGACTACCTCGCACCGGAACAGGCGCGAAACGCCGCCGTGGTCGGCCCGGCCGCGGACCTGTACGGCCTGGGCTGCATGTTGTTCTACGCGCTGTCCGGCGCGGTTCCTTACCCGGCCGAGGGCATTAAGCAGAAGGTGAAACGGCACCGCGACGACCCGATTCCGACCGTGGCAGATGCCCCGCCGGATCTCGCGCGGCTGGTGCGCAATCTCATGGCGAAGTCGCCCGACAAGCGCCCACGATCGGCCGCACAGGTTCGCGGGTGTCTGCTCCTCTGGGCGACCGCGGCGCGAGCGCCGGGCGCGGTCAACGCGCTGGCCGCGGCCGACGCGCCCGGCCTCGACGCCGACCTGTGGGACGCCGCTCCCGGCGACGATCTGCCCACCACGTCGGCCGAGCCGGAGTCGAACCCGTTCGCCCGGTTGGACGAAGACGACAGCAGCGCACTGGAGCTTGAACCGGTCGAACCGGCGACCGGCTCGCGCACCGGCTGGCTGCTCGCGGGGTTGCTCGTTGGCGGGATGGCGCTGGTGGTGTTGGTCGCGATGCTCCGCCGGTTGTGAGCGCCGTCGACGACTGGTAGGATGCGTGGGGCCAGGAGCGCGGCACATGCCGATCATCAAATATTTCAAGCGTCACCGGATGGAGCTTCCGCTCCGCCCGCCGCACGCGACCGCGGACCTGCCCGCCGGGTTCCGGTGGGTCGCGTGGGACGACGCACTGATGGCGCTGCACGCCGAAGTGAAGTACCAGAGCTTTCACCAGCACGAGGACGCGCTCGTGTTCGCCAGCCTCGCGACGCGCGCCGGGTGTCGCGACCTGATGGCCGCGATCCGGTGGCGTCCGAACTTCTGCCCGGCCGCGACGTGGCTCGTCACCAGACCCGACGGCGCGGTCGGCACGATCCAGGGTCTGCTGGACAAGAACGGCTACGGCGGCATCCAGAACCTCGGCGTCGTGCCGGCGTGCCGCGGGCTGGGGCTGGGCCGCGCGCTGCTCATGAAGGCGCTCGCCGGGTTCGCGTCGGTTGGCGTGCCGCGCGCGTTCCTCGAAGTGACCGCGACCAACGACCCGGCCGTGCGCATGTACCGCTCGGTCGGGTTCCGCGCGTACAAGACGCTGTACCGCGCGGTGGAACTGCCGCACCCCGACACCGTCGGCGCGGGGTTGTAATCGAACACCGGCTGTCGCCATCGGTTGTCACGTCTCGCGCTCGCTCCCCTCTATAATGCCCCGTCTGCGCTTGCGGTCCGAACCGAGCGATCGCGCGCGCCGCCGAGGAACACCGACATGAGCGACCGGCCCGAACGAACGCGATCCTCCCGCCGGTGCTACGACCAGTTCGTCGAAGACTACAAGAGCCGGAAGCTCGATGAGGCCGCGGACGCGGAGAAGTCGAAGCCGGCCGAACCCGGCGCGACACCGGACCCGAAGCTTGCGTCGCGCCGCCGGTACTTGCGCGCGTACCTGCGGTTCCTCTGGCCGCACGGCCGCTCTGTCGGCCTGATCTTCTTGCTCGCGCTGGTTGTCGCCGGCCTGGAGATGATCGAGCCGCTGTTCATCCGGTACATCGTCGATAAGGTGCTGCTCGACGCGACCGCGGACCCGGCGGCGCGGCTCACCAACCTCCACATCGCCGGCGCGACGTTCCTCGTCGTCGTCGTGTTCGCCAAGATGCTCGGCGTGGTGAAGGACTATCGCCAGCGGCTGCTGAACGCGCGCGTCATGCTATCGCTGCGCCGCGCGCTGTACGACCGCTTGCTGCACCTGCCGCTGCCGAAGCTGTGGACCATGAAGACCGGCGGCATCCTGTCGCGGTTGTCCGGCGACGTCGAGACGACGACCGGCCTGTTGCAGATGGCGGTGGTGTCGCCGGCGCTGTCGCTGGTGCGGCTGCTCATCGCTATCGGTATCCTGTTCGCGATCAACTGGCGGCTGGCGCTCATGGCGCTGGCTGTGATTCCGGGGGCCGTGCTGGTCAGCTTCACGTTCGCGCGGCGGGTGCGGCCCATCTACCGGTCGGTGCGCAAGGACGTCGAGGTGATCGACGGGCGCGCCGGCGAGACGTTCTCCGGGCTGCGCGTCGTGCGCGCGTTCGGGCGCGAGGCCCGCGAGCTGCTCGGCTACCTGCTCGGCCGGCACACCGTCATGCGGAAGGAGCTGTTCGCCTACCGGCGTGAACTGCTGCTGTGGGGCTTCTGGGGGCTGCTGGTCGCGGGCATC
>SXHE01000328.1 GCA_005773755.1 Planctomycetia bacterium | reverse complement strand
GTGCCGCCGAACATCACCGCCGACGCACCCAACAGAAGACGGATCGCGTTCGACATCCGCAACACTCCTGACTCGGTTCCAGATAAAGGGGAAACAGCGACAGTATATCACCCCGCGCCGGTTTAGCCGCGAGCCGGGGGCGAGCGAGGGGCGATTATTTCCACACCGGGTCCACTAACTTCAGCCCCTGTGCCGCCTTCCCGACCTGTGCGGCGTCCGCGAGCGGGGCCAGTAACTTCGCGTCGGTGATCGGCTTGCCGGTCGCCTTCCACACGCCCTTCGTCAGCAGCGCGTCGGACGCGGCGAAGTAGCCTTCCGGCGCGAACGCGAGCCAGTTGTCGTCGGCCCCGCTCCAGAGGGTGACGAGCAACCGGGCGTCGGCGTCCCATACCTTCACGGTGCCGTCCGCGCCGCCACTGGCGATCCGCTTCGCGCTCGCATCCACCGCGACCGCGAACACTACGGAGCCGGTTTGCATGGCCTTGAGCTGCGCCGCGGTCTTCGGGTCGAGCGTGCGCACGGTGCCGTCCGCTCCGCCCACCGCGACCAGCGTACCCTTCGGGTCGATGGCGATTTCGTGCGTGGCGATCCCCGCGCCGCCGGCGCGCCGGGCGCGCTCGGCGGTCTTCGGGTCGTACCAGCTCACCAGCGGGTCTTGGCCCGCGGCCAGCACCTGCGAACCGTTCGGCAGCACTGCGACCGCCAGCACCTCCTGATCGGTGCCGCTGAGCGTGAACTTTCCCTTGCCGGTCGCGGTGTCGATGATCCGGCCCGTGCGGTCCTTGCTCGCCGTTACGTACCAACTGCCGTCCGGCGCGAAGGCCACCGCGTACACGAAGTCCGAGTGCCCGGTGAAGGTGTGTAGGGTCTTAGCCTCTTTCACGTCCCACAGGCGCACGGTCTTGTCGAAACTGGCGCTGACGAGCTTCGTGCCGTCCGCGTTGAAGCTGACGCACGACACCGTATCGAGGTGCCCGCCGAGCGAGTGCAGCAGCTTCCAGTCGGTCGTATCGAAGAGGCGCAGGTCGCCGCGCGCCGACGGCTGCCCGCCCGCGACCGCGAGCAATTTGCCCCTGGGCGAGAACTTGAGATCGCTGACCGCGCCGAGGACGTTGGTGAGTACCTTCGCCGGCTTGCCGCTCGCCAAATCCCAGACGGTGACGCGGCCGTAGGTGCCGGTGGCGAGCAGTTTCCCGTCGGGGCTGAACGCGACCGCGGCGACCGGCGGCAGCGGCCCGACGGGGAGCGTCAGTTCGAGCGGGCCGGGCAGGTTCGCGGTCCGCGGCAGCGTCGCCTTCGTGGAAAAGATCACGTCGAGCTTGCGGATCGGGCGCGCGGGGCCGACCACGACCGCGCCCTCGTCGTCCTTCGGCTTGATGCCGTCCGGCGCGCCGGCCGCGACCCACTTGCGAATGACGGCGATGTCGTCGGCCGACAGCGGGTCCGCATCCAGCGGCATCGCGCGCTTCTTATCCTTGCTGGTGAGCAACGTGACTAGCAGCGATTCGTCCGGTTTGCCGCCGACGAGTACCGGCACCTTGCCGGCCTTCCCGCCCTTCTTGATGTTGTCGGGCTTGTCGAGCGCCAGCCCCGCGGACACGTCCACATCGGACAGCCGCCGCTCGCTATGGCACACGACGCAGTGCTTCCGCAGGATCGGCCGCACGTCCTGCCAGTAGGTGGGGTCCGCGGCGCGAGTGTCGCTACCGAGAACGCACAGGACGCAGAGGGAGATGAGGAGGCGTGTCATGCGGAAGAGTGTACCAGAACCGCGAACCGAATGCGATTCGCTGCGCTGGGGGCGAAGCGCGGTTTTCGCTGTTGGGAATGGAGAGAGGCGGGTAGCATCAGGCTGGAATGTGCGGGTTGATTCGCCCAGATTGCGTTCAGAGGCGTCGAGGCACCTCATGAATAGTGACGTAGCGGAATCCGAGGCGCTGAGGATGATCGAAGATCAGATGCGCCGGATGATCGCTGGCGACGCGACGCCCTATGACGCCGGGTGGATCATTTGGGGTACGGCAATGTCTGTTATCCCTTCGCCAGAACTGATGCACCCGCTTTGGCTCATTTGGGGGGCTTTGACCGACTGGGTCGAACTGCGACCTGACGAATCGGCTCAAGCAGAGACGACGATGATTCGTGCCGCGAAGGAATGGCTTTCCGTTCCAAGCACGGAGGCACACGCCCGCAAAGCGTATCTCGACCGATGGGTATACGAGGAAATGGGGTACGAGCGCCCAACTGCCTTGCCGGGCACATAGAGCAGTCGGTTCGTGCTTGCGACCGGCGTAGACCGCTTGAGCCACACCTCTCCCCCATGCTCTGATGGGGGAGAGGTCGGCGAGTCTTCGAGACGGGTGAGGGGGCGCTGCACAACACAAGTGAGTTATGCGGAACTGAACTGACGCGCTGAGCGTCCCCTCACCCGCCGCCCCAGAGCGGGCGGCGACCTCTCCCCCATCAGAGCATGGGGGAGAGGTGTGCGCCACGCCCCTCGCGCAACACTCATCCAAGAGGTTTGCACAATCTACCCGCCCCTTCGGGGCGAAGACAAGGGACTACTTCGTCGGCGCGACCTTGAGGACGAAGGCGTCACTGTGGCCGTTTTCGGTCGGGCGGTACATCTGCTCGCCGCGGGCCGGGGGCAGCGTGTACTCGCCGGCGAACTCGGCCATCACCACGAACTCGGCCGCCGCGCTACCGGCGTGTTCGTAGTGGAAGCACGTCATCGCCTCACGGTCCTCGCGCAGGACGTGGCCGAAGGCGTCGTTTGCGGCCGGGAACCGGCGGTCGTCGACCGGGATCGTCTCGAACCCGGCCGGCTTCGGGCTTTCGATCAGGAAGTACGTCAGCTCGCCGGTCGCGGGCTTGGCGGTCACCCGCACCTTCACATAGCTCCCCATCGGCACGGTCGCACCGCTCTTCAGCTCGCTCCACTTGCCGTCGGCGTCGCGCACGCTGACCACGCGCGACAGCTTCACGCCGTGGTCGCGGGCCTGCGTCAGCCCGCCGCCGACGCGGTTGAACGTGACCGCGACCCGCACCAGCGCCCCGGCGCTCACGTTCTCGCCCGTCACGCGGAACACGTTCTCGCCGGCCTTCAGCTCCTTGCTGCCCAACCGCACGACCTTCGACGCCGGGGTGTCCAGCTTCGCGCTGCCGACCTCGGTGCCGTTGAGGAGCACCTTCACGATGCCGCCCGCCGCGGGGCCGGCCTGCACCGCCGCGAGGTAGTCGCACAGCGCGTACAGCACGCACGCGGTGTCCTTCGTCGAGTCCCAGCGGTCGCCGCGCTTGGTGCTGTGGAAGAACGCCAGCACACCCGGAATGAGCGCGTCCTTCGTGTCGTGGGCGACGAGCGCCTTGAGCACGGTCGCGGTCACCTCGATGGTGTTGTCGCCCCAGCGCGAGAACCCGGCCTTCGTCCAGAACACGCGGTCGCCGGACTTCTGCGCCCGCTTGCGCAGCTCCGCCGCGAGCTTATCGGCCAGCGGCTTGTGGCCGTGCTTCACCGCCATCTCCAGGGCCAGCGCGTGCCCGGTGTCGGACATCTCCGCGCGGCCGACGGTCTTCTCGATCCGCGCGAACCACGGGTTCATTTCGACACCGGCCTTCTTCGCCCGCTCCGCGTCGAGGCCCGCGACCCACAGGCAGAAGAGTGTGTCGTTGATCTCGGTCGCGCGCCGGCCGTTGTCCTTCGGGAACGCCTTGTCCCAACCCTCCTTGACCGCCAGGTCCCAGTACGGTGCGGTCGCGGCCAGATACGCCTTGAGCCGCCCCAACCCCATCGGGATCGTGTTCGGGTTCGGGCACGGGTAGCCGGCGTCTTCCGCCGCGAGCAGCCCGAACAGCGCGTACGGCGTCATCATCTCGTGGGTTTGGCCGTTGCCGTTCCACCCCCAGCCGCCGTCCGGCTGTTGCAGGGCGATCAGCCGCTTCTGCCCGGCCTCCACCACCTTCGGCAACTTCTCCTCCAGCCCCTTGATGGTGCTGATGCCCGACTGCTTCAGGATCAGCCCGACGCGCAGGGCCGGAAGGAACCGGCTCATCGTCTGCTCGACGCACCCGTAGGGGTACTCGACCAGGTACGGCAGCGTGTCCGCGAGGTCGGCCGCGAGCGTCGGCGCGACGGTCACGCTCACTTGCGCCGTCGTCGGGTCGAAGCCCGCGGGGATCGTCACCTTCAGGTCGTCCTTCCCGACGAGGCCGCTGGCGGTCACGCGCTCCGGCACCGTCGAGGCCACAACGGGCAGCTTCTTCAGCGAGGCGTCGCTACCCGCGTCGCACTTCGCGCTCATCAGCAGGTCCGTCATGCCCGGCTTGCCGGCCCGGTCGGTCCAGTACACCGGCACGTTCCCCTTCGCCGCTACCTTCACCGTTTGCTCGGCCCCGGACATCACCTGCCCGTTGTCGGCCTTCAGGTGAACGCGGATGCTCTGCTCCTGGTCGCTCAGGTTGTGGACCGTGCCGAACACGCTGACTACGTCGCCCTCGGCGAACGCCCGCGGCAGCATCGGCCAGATCATCACGGGCCGCGAGGTCTTGAACCGGGCGTGCGTCGTGCCGACGTGCATCTTCGGCGACACCGCGACGACCTGCACGCGCCAGTTGGTCAGCGAGTCGGGCACCTTGAAACTTGCCGTCGCCTTACCGGTCTTGTCGGTGCGGAGGTTCGTCGTCCAGAACGCGCTGTCGGCGAAGTCGCGCCGTACCACTTCATCCGCGAGGCCAAGCCCCGGCAGCGGTGCGCCAATCGGTGCGCCGCCCGGTCCCGTCGGGCCGAAGTCGCGGTTGAACCCGTTCGAGAAGCCCATCTGCCCGCCGACGAAGCCGCCCTGGATGCCCGTGTTCCCGCCGGGGTGTGAGAAGCTCCCCTGCATCCCGGCCACGCTCGGAACGCCACCGAACCCGGTGATTCCGCCGCCGACCCCGAACGCGCCGCCACCGAAGCCGCCCTGGAACGCGCCGCCGAAGCCGCGACCACCGAACCCGAACTGGCCACCGAGGTTGCCCAGACCGAAGCCATAACCGTACCCGAACTGCTGGAACCCGCCGCAGCTAAAGCCGCCGCAGATGTTCCACCCGCCGCAGCCGAAGCCGTAGCCGGCGTTGCCGCGGTGCATCGCCCACGGGTCGAACCCGGTGCGGTCCGCGAACCCGATCAGCACCACGTTGTCGAGCACGGTCGCGGAGATGTGGTACTTCGCGCGGTCCTCGCTGAGCGCGTCGCGGCGCATCAGGTCCGCGAGCCGCGCCGACTTCGGCACGGTCCAGCGGATGCCCATGTCGCCGTACATCGGGTACGCGAGGTACACCTCGAACCCGGCCAGCCGGACCAGTGTGACCACGTCGTTGCTGCCGAGCTTGCCCTCCTTCCAGCGCTCCATGAGTTGCGTGAGGCGCTGTTCCAGGCCCGGTTCCTTCGCGAGCGCGTCCTTGTCGTCCAGCAGTTTCTTGCCCTTTGCCACGAGCGCGGAAATCTCGACGCCGCCGAGTCGCGTGGCGACGAGGTCGCGGGCCGCGCGGCCCTGACCGCGGGCGTCGGCGAGGAAGTAGTCGCGGATGTTCTCCGACAGGTCGCCGGACACGCCCAGCAGCGATTCGTCGAACACGGACACGACGAGATCGACTTCTTCCTGGCGGTTCACCTGGAAGTCGAGTTTCACGTCCGCGCCCGGCCCGACCGTGTCCGGGGTCGTGGTGCTGACGGTCAGCGTGCGGTCGGTGGGGATCACGTACACGTCGCGCAGGTCGGCGTGAACGACGCCCGCGGCCTCGACGTATTGCGCGGTGACGGCACAGCCGTAGCGCAGGTTCGCCGGCAGCGCTTCATCGAAGCGAACGACACCGTCCGCGCCGGTCGTGAGCGGCTTGACGAGCTTCACGCCGGCCGCGTCGCGGAGCGTGAGCAGCAGTTTCGCCCCGGCGAATCGGGTGTGAACCGTGCCCGCCAGCCGCCCGCCCGCGGGCAGTTCGCGCGCGTCGAGCCGCAGCACGAGGCCCGGCAGCTTCGCCGGCGGCCGGACCACGACGCCCACTTCGCTCTGGAGCGTCGTGCCGTCGGCCAGGCGCGTGAGCGCGACCAGCTTGTACGCGCCCGGGTGCTTGAGATCGACATCGGCCTTGCCGTTCACGACCGGCACCGCGGTGAGCATCTTGCGCGCGACCGGGTCGAACACCGGTTGCGCCTTCCACCCCTCCGCGGCCGGCTTCTTGGGCTGCGTGCCCAGCGGCGGGATGCGGGTGTTGTCCGTCAGCCCGCCGTCTTCGTCCGCGATCTGCGGCGCGAACCACGGCGACGACGGACTCGATTCGAGCTTCACGACGATCAGCGTCGTGGCGGCGGCGTCCTTCTCGGTGAGGCCGGTCGCGGTGAGCGTGACCGGAACCTTCTCGCCGGTCGCGAACAGGTCCTTGGGCGTCGAGACGCGCACGGCCTTTTCCTGTTTCGGGCTGAGGGAGAACGTGGCGACGGCCCGGTTCTCGCGACCGGTCTCGTCGAGGAACACGCCGGTCACGGTGGCGGTGTGTTCGCCCTTCAACCACTCCGGCCACAGGTCGATGCTGACCGTGCCGGGCTTGCCGCCGAAGTCGGCCTTGCCCTCGCGGGTGGCGACGACGCGGCCCCCGAACCCGGCGAACGACATCGCCGAGATGCCGTTGGCGAGCGTCAGCAGGCGCTCGTCGTCGGGGAGCGCGTTGAAGTCGTCTGCCGATGGCGGACCGCCCTCTTGAACGATGAACTTCGCGGGGTCGAGCGCGAGCTTGCCCGCGTCCGCGGCCTTGGTGACCACCGCGGACCACGTCGCCGAACTGCCCGGCACGCTGCGGTCGAGGTAGTCGCGCGCGTCGAACGTGACGACCAGCTTCCCGTCCTTCACCTCGCCCTTGAGCTTCAGACCGACCTTCGTTTTGCGGTACTCGCCCAGCAGCACGCGCGCGCCGCCGTCGAGCGGCGGGGCGTCGGCCCCGGTCGGCACCACGCGAATCTGGTAGTGGTCGAGGCTGTCGGCGTCGTTGAACGTGTACTGCCCGGTGAGCCGGCCCGCGGTATCCGAGCGCAGTTTCAACCGCGTGGCCCGCGTCTGGCGCGTCTCGCTCACCAGATCGACGAGGTAGTCCTGGTTCGCGACCGGGGTGAAGTCGATGCCGTCTTTCGTGTCGCGCACATACGCGACGAACTTGACCGTGTGACCGGGCCGATAGGCCGAACGGTCCGTGACCACGAACGCGGTGTGCCGCACGCCGTCCGGCCGGGCCGGGAGCGTGGTCCGCGCGGTCAGCGTCTTCCCGCCGACCGCGAGCGACACCGTGAGCGGTTGCGGCTTCGCGCTCGTGAGCGGCAGGGCGAAGGTGTTGTCTTCGCCAACGGTCGCCTCGTGCTCCTTGTTCCCGGCCTTGATCGTGACCTTCGCCCCGGTATGCTTCTGCGCGCCCGCGACCCAGCCGCGCACGCCGGCTTCGTCCGGCATCAGCACGAGTTCGGTGGGGTTCGCCGCCGGTTCGGTCTTCGCGAACAGCGGCACGATTACTTTGGCGGGCGCGGGCGGTGGGTCGCCGGCGGCTTCCGGCGCGGGGGCCTTGTGGGTCGGCGCGCCGACGAGCGCCGCGACGAGAGAAACGGAG
>SXHE01000327.1 GCA_005773755.1 Planctomycetia bacterium | reverse complement strand
GGACAGCTCCGCGGGGCGGTGGTCGAGCCGGTCGCCGAGGCCGACGCGCGCGAGCAGGTCGCGCGCGTAGGCTTCCGTTTCCGCGGGCTTGGTCGTCCGGCTCACGAGCGTCGGGATCAGGACGTTTTCCAGCACCGAACACTGCGGCAGCAGGTGGTGGTCCTGGAACACGAAGCCGATGCGAGCGTTGCGGAAAGCGGCCAGTTCCGGTTCCGCGAGCGCGAACGGGTCGGTGCCGTCGAGCTCAACCGTGCCGCCGGTGGGACGGTCGAGGGTGCCGAGGATGTGCAGCAGCGTGCTCTTGCCCGACCCGGACGGCCCCATCACCGCGACCGCGGCCCCGCGCTCGAGCGTGAGGCTCACACCGCGCAGGATCGAGAGCGCGCCGGTGCGCGTGGGGTATTCTTTGGAGACGTTTTCGACGACGAGTGACATCGCGTTGTCAATCCACCATGAGGGCCGCGAGCGCCAGCGTACCGAGGCCGTAGAAAGTGTACTCCACGTCGGTGCGGTCGTCCCACAACCCGCCGCTGAAGCCGCCGACGACGCGCTGACAGGCCAGCGCGAAGTCGCGGATGGCGTCCCAGTCGAGCCGGTTCGCGCTGCCGAGTTGGTCGAGCGTCCAGCCGCCGGTAAAAGTGGAGAGCAGGTCCGCGGCCGGGATGCGGTCGTTGGCGCGCAGCCCGCCGTCGAACGGGGCGGGCAGCGCGGCGATGAAGTCCGCGGTGCCGGCCTTTGCATCGTCGTCCAGTTCGCCCAGGATTTGCAACAGGCCGACGCCGGCCGCGGTGGGGTTCGTGCCGCTGCGCTTCATCGCGCCGATCTCGACGTAGCCGCCGTCGGGTCGGCGGCGCGATTTGACATAGGCCGCGAGCTTCGCCGGTTCGGGCGTCGGCCGGTCGAGCAGTTGAAGGCAGAGCGTCACGAGGAAACTGGTGTAGGTGCTGCCGTGCGGCGCGCCGGGCGTCTTGCCGTAGCCGCCGTCCGCGGTGCGGAAGGCTTCGAGCGCGCCCGCGACGCGACTTCTCCAATCTGGCGGCGCGTCGGCGAGGATGTCCGGCCCGCCGCCGAGCGGGACGAGGTAGCAGCTCACGACCAGCGAGAAGAAGTCCACCACGCCCGCGGAGCCGAGCAGCTTGGCGCGGAGGAAGTTCGCGGCCCGGCCGCACACGTCGGGGTTGAGCGATTGCAGGACCGCGAGCGACCGCAGCGCGAAGCCGGTGTAGTACAGGTCGGAGCCGCCCTCGCGCCCGGAGAAACCACCGTCGGGGTTCTGGGCTTCGAGCAGGTATCGCGTGTGCCGCGCGCGCACGTCGGCCGGCAGCCGCTCGATCCCGTCGAGCAGCCGGTTCGTGAGGCGCGTCAGGTACGGTTCGTCGTCGGTCACGGTTGGCCTTCGAGCTTCGCGCGAATGTCGGGCGGGATGTCGAGCGCTTCAATCTGGTCGGACCCGGTGGCGCGGCAGAACACGGCCGTGATGCGGCCGGTCGCGAGCGATTCGCCGCGCTGGTTGCCGAACGCGAAGGTGTAGCTCACCGACTTCTTGCCGACCTTCTCCACGCTCACCGCGACCGTGAGCACGTCCTGGAACTTGGCGGGCTTGGCGTAGTCGCACGCCGCGGACACGCGCGGGAAACCCCACTTAACGCCCCCTTCGAGCCAACTCACCGAGAGGCCGAGCGAGCGCAGGAAGTCCGACTCTGCGACTTCCATGAACCGGAAGAAGTTCGAGAAGTGCATGATGCCGGCCATGTCGGTGTCGCCGAACTCGACGCGGCGGGTGATGGTGAACGGCGTCATGGTGGGAGTGTAGGGAGGCTCAAGCGGAGTGTCGCTGTGCGGTCGTCATTCGCTCTCGCGAGTACCATGCGGCGGCGCTCGCGACGAGACCCACAGCGGAGACACAGAGAACCAAACCTAGCAGGGCGAGGATACCACTCGGCGTCGGCGGACCGGGGTGATCGGGGTCGAGGCCCATGAAGAAGGCCATGTACATTACCCCGACCGACAATGCATACGCCGACATCAGTACCGCAATGTTCCGACCGCGCCGTGTGACCCAGAATCCCGTGAACAAGTAGAAGACAATCAAGTAGTCGATGATCCACATCGGGGCGAACGGCCAGTGATCCTGGCGGGAATTGAGTATCGCCTCGCCAATCGCCAGTCCGACGGCGTACACGAGCGCGAGATACCGACTGAACCACAACATCCCGGTTCATCCGACGGGTTGGGTCGAGCGTTGCAATATCGCGGCGGTGTCGCGGGCCATGATGTCGGCGGTGAACCGGTCGCGCACGGCGGCCTCGCCCGCGGCCCCGGCGTTCGCGCGGAACGCACCATCGGTCAGGATCATGCGCAGACCGTCGGTTAGTTCGTCGATGTTATCGGGGGCGACCAGCAACCCGCCGCCGGTGCTCTCGACCAGTTCTGTGAACGTGCCATGCGCGGGTAGTACGACGGGTACGCCGTTGGCCCAGGCTTCGAGGACGTACAAGCCCTTCGGTTCTCGGTACACGGTCGGCACGCACAGTACGTCGATGCCGCGCATGAACCGCACCTTGTCCGCGTGCGATGGGCTTTCGACGTGCTCGAAGTCTGCGAGCAACCCCGCCGCTTCCAGGCGCTTCACCTGATCGTCGTAGTAGTTCCGGTTATTCTCGCCGAGCCAACCGCTCGCCTTGAACCTCGCGGCCGGCGCGCCAGGCGTTTGGCGCAGTTTGATGAAGGCTTCAACCGCCCGGTGGAATCCTTTTTCCGGGCAGATGCGGGCGAAGAACCCGACCGTGAGCGGGCGGTCGCCGCGCGGTTCCGCCGACCCGCCGTGCGCCGCGAGGTTGATCCCCGGCAGGACGACGTGAATGCTCTCGCGCGGCACGCCGAGGTACGCGGCCATATGGTCGGCGTAGTACGCGCTGGTACTAATGTAGCCGTCCACGGCGCGGCCGTTCTCGCGGATCAGCTCGCAGCACCGCGCCCGGTCTTTGGCGGGCAACTCGTCGAGGAAGATGTCGTCGCCTTGCAGAGTAACGAAGATCGGCACACCGAGCGCCCGCTTCACTTCGGGAATCACCCCGGACAGCAGCGCGTTGGTGAACAGCACGACGTCCGGCCTCTCGTCCGTCAGGAACTCGACCAGCTTCGCGACCTCCTTCCGCTGCGTGCCGTGCGCGCCTTGCAGCATGGAGATGGTCAGGTCGCCGAGTTCGCTGTACTTGGTACGCACCGCGAACCGCGACACCCACTTCAGCAGCCAGCGGAAGTTGAACAGCTTGTCGAACAGCCACGGCGTGTGGCGGAACAGCCAGAACTTCTGTTCGAGGTAGACGTTCACGCCACCGAAGAAGACCTTCTGTTGCGAGGCGTCGGCCTCGTCGGTCTTGATCGGCGTGTAGGTGGGGATGAGGAGCGCGTCGTGCCCGAGCGCGCGGAGCGTGGTCACGAGCGTGTTGTCGCGCATGCAACTGCCGCAGTACATGCCCGCGGCCCCGGCCGTAATGAACGCGATCTTCACGCACGCCCCCCTTCCCATCAATACTAGGGGGCGTGTGCCGGGCTTTCACCGACTGCGCTCGCCAAGCCGCAAGCGGCACCTACTTCAACTCCTTCTTCCAGGCGTCGTATTCCTTCAGCACCTGGTCGCGGGAGCAACGTTCGCGGTAGATGAGGCGGGTGCGGAGTTCGTAGTCGGTGTTCACCTCGTACTTGGGCAACACGTACTGGAAGTCCCACGCCGGGTTGGTGGTCTGCGCGGCGGTGTTCGCGCCGCCGCCGCTGGGCGAGTGCGACAGCCGCAAGCCGTCGGTGCGGTCGAACATCACGATCAGGATGTGCTTCCGGATGAGGCCGTAGAAGAGCGGCAATTCGTACTTCAGTGGCGACAGGCTCTTGTAGAGCGTGTCGCGATGGCCCTTGTCGAAAGTCATCTCGAACTTGTCGGCCGCGTGAACCACGGTGCTCACCGAGTTGTGCGCCGGGGTGCAGTGCTGGAGCCACAGGTTCTTGCCGCGCAGGTACATGCTCTTGTCGTCGGGCGCGTTGATGTAGCTGGCCCAAAACAGGCCGAGGTAGCCGCGCTTGAAGACGTGTTGCGTGGCCCGGAACTTGAAGTGAAAGTCGATGGCGTCCGGCTCACGGAGCGTGAACCGTGTCGTGCTTTCGAGCTTGAACGTGGGCGTCGCTTCCTGGCGCAGCTCCGCGGTGGTCGCGTTCACCTTCTTGAAGGTCATCTTCGCCTTGCGCGGCTCAAAAAACACGTCCGACGAGTTGCCCGCGTCGAGCGTTTCGCCGTCGAAGATGTGTTCGAAGTTCATCCCCGCGACAATGGGGACGAACGCGTTCGCCGGGTCGCTCTTGTGGGTGAGCGACCACAGGCCGTTGTACCCGGCGCGGTGTTCGCCCTTCGCGTCGTTGTCGCCGATGATGGCGGTCAAGTCGCCGAGGGAAAAGGTGTCAGATGGCATCGTTAGGACTCCGAAGCCCAGGGTCCACAGACCCTGGGCTTGGTGGCGATCACAGCCCTTCGACTTCGTGGCCCTTGCGGTAGGACTTCTTCACGAACTTGTTGGCGTCGTCGTTGTTGGTGACCTTCAGCGCCTTAGTGTCCCACTTCAGGTCGGTCTTCTGGAACCGCGTGGCGAGGCAGCCGAGGAGCACCATCTCCGTGAGCGGGCCACTGTAGCTGAACGGGGCCGAGGTCTTCCCGTTGCCACGAACGGCCTCGACGTATTGCAGGTAGTGGTTGTCGTTACCCACGTCCGGCATCTTGAAGTCCTTGAACTTCTCGCCGATCAGGATCGGCTGACCGCCGGAGTCGTACTGCGAGTACATCACCCCTTCGGTGCCGATCAGGATGGAGCCTTGCCCGTCGAGCGGGAGCTTGCCGATCAGTTCGACGACCTCCTTCGGCGGGCGGGCCTTGCCGTTGTACCACGTCAGCGAGACCGGATCGGTGGTGAACTTCGAGCCTGGGAACACGTACTTCACCTGCACGTCGAGCGACCAGTTGTAATCGTTCGGCCCCGGCAGCTCGGAGCGGATCGAGCTGGGGTTCCCGACGCCGATGGCGTTGAACACCGGGTCGAGAATGTGGCAGCCCATGTCGCCAAACGTGCCGGTGCCGAAATCGAGCCGCTTGCGCCAGTTGCCGGGGTGGTAGTACCCGCCGCCGATGAAGGGTCGCTCGCTCGCGACACCGAGCCACAAGTCCCAGTCCAGGTTCGCCGGCGGCTTCTCGGTCTTGTCGGGCTTCGCGCTCGTGTCTCCCCACGACTTCCCGCTCCACGAGTGAACCTCCTTCACCTTCCCGATGATGCCGTCCTGGATCAGCTTCACAACGAGCTTGTGCTTGCGCGCGGAGTGAATCTGAATGCCCATCTGGGTGACGACCTTCTTCTCCGCCGCGACCTCCGTGAGCCGCCGGGCTTCGTGGATCGTCTGCGTGAGCGGCTTTTGGCCGTACACGTTCAGCCCGCGGTTGAGGGCGCGCATTGCGATGGGCGCGTGCATGTGGTCCGGGGTCGAGACGTTCACCGAGTTCAGGTCTTTTTCCTTGTCGAGGAGCTGCCGGTAGTCCGGGTACACGCGCAGCTCCGGCCATTTCTTCTTGAGTGCCGCGAGGTTCGGCTGGTTGGAATCGACCTCGGCCACCGCGATCAGCTTCAGGTTCTTACTGCCGCTGAGTGAACCGATGTCGGAGCCGGCCATGCCGCCGGCCCCGAAGCTGGCGTGCAGGACGGTGTCGCTCGGTGCGGCGTGGGCGTGCAACCGCCACACGAACGGCGCGGCGAACGTGGCGGCGCTGGCCTTGAGCGCGGCGCGACGGGTGATCTTCGACATGGAGAGGCTCCTGTGTTGGAGCGGCCGTGAAGCCCGGCTTTGCGGGCGACAGGTCGCGAGTTCCGACGATAAGCCGCTTGCGGCTTCGCGAGCGAGGGGCGACTTTGGGGTAGAGCAACACCATACGCGAGGCAGTAGCGTGACGCAACCGTTTGCTTTCTGGAGTTCACCCAGTGTGGTTTGTCACTTTGGGGTGTGGGTGGAGGAGTTTGCGGAGCATGGTGGCGATCCAGTCGAACAGGTAGGTGACGGCCTTCTTCAGCCGCCACGGGTGATTCATCAACGCCTCACGCAGTGG
>SXHE01000326.1 GCA_005773755.1 Planctomycetia bacterium | reverse complement strand
TCGCGCTGAGCAGACGCAGATGAAATCCAGATCAAGGCAGAAGGCAGAAAAGCCGCAAAAAAGCACAAAGGGCACTAAAGAAAACCCAGACAGAAGACCGGGTTCAAGACACCCGGCTGACCTGCCCTGCATTATGCCTTGATCTGGATTTCATCTGCGTCTGCTCAGCGCGATCTGCGGGCCAATTCGCATCCCGCCCCGGTTCACTTCGGGTCCGTGAACCACACCTTCACCCAGTAGTCGCGGCTGTACTCACCGTCCTTTTGCGGGAACGACGAGGGTAACAACTTGTCGAACACGTCCCTCATCCGGTCGCGCGTTTCCAGCGCCTTGCCGGTATCGCCCAACTGCTTGAAGGCGTGGTACACCAGGCTCCAGATGATTAGCTCCTCAACGGTGCCGCGGTACCGTTCGAGCAGCGACGCGGCTTCGGCGATCAGCGCCCGCGACGCCTGCGGGGTGCGCAGTTGCTGGTACGATTGCAACACGCGCAGGCCCGCTTGCAGTCGGAGCCACGCCTCGCGGTCGGTCAGCTTGCGGTTCGCGCGCTCGGCCTCGTCGCACTCCTTCACGATCTGCTTGAAGTGGCCCACGGCCTCGGTGCGCAGCTTGGTGGCGTCTGCCAGTTGCGCGGCGGTCGCGGTCGGCGTGCTCAGGGGCGCGGCCCGCTGGAGCAGGCACACGCCCAACAGCAGCTTCGCCAGCCCCGCCTCCGGGCCGTTCGGGTACAGCGCCAGTTGCGCGCGCAGCCGGGCCTCGGCGTCGGCGAAGTTCCCCTCGCGAATCTGCGCGTTCGCCAGTTCCGTCAGGGCGCGCTCGTGATACTCGCGGTCCGCCGGGGTCACGTTCTGCTGCTTGGCGATCTGCTCGAACAGCGCGCGGCCGACCGGCACGAGACCGGGGTGCCGCGAATCGACGAACTGCCGCGCCAGCCGGTAGCGGGTGGCATTGGTCAGGTCTTCCGCGATCGCTTTGCGGAACACCGGGAACACCTGATCGGTGCGCCCGGCGGCGAGCAGCGCGTCGGCCAGTTCGACCCAGAGCGGCCCCCACAGTTGTTCCGGCACGCCGGGCAGCTTGACCGCCTCTTCGAGCCGCGCGGCGGCGGCGTCGGGGTCTTCGGCCAGGCGCGCGTACGCCGCCGACCGGCGCAGCAGGTCGAGCTTGCCGTCGGTCTTCGGCTGGAACGCGGCCAGCGCCGCGAACTCGTCCGCCGCGGCCTTGAACTTCGGCTTCCACTCGGCCGGCGGTGCCTTCTGCTTCTGGAGCGCCGTGCCCCACGCGGCCATCACCTCGGCCCGCTTCTCGCGGTCCCGGCCCGCCGCCGACACTGGGGCGTAAGCCTCCGCCACGCGGAGCGCCTGTTCGTGCGCGCCGTCGGCCAACAGTGTGGTCACGGCCAGTTCGAACACCGCTTGCACCTCGTTGAGCGGAACGAGCGTCGCGTCGAAGTCCTTCGGCTCGCGCATCCCCTTGACCGCGCTCGCGAGCAGGTCGACCGCGAGCTTGTGCCGCGCGGGTTCGGTGGCGCGGAGGTGCAGCCCGGCCAGTTGGACCGCGGACGCGAACGCTTCCGGGCCGTCGCCCTTCGCGACCTCCTCGAACAGGGGCCGCGCCGCCTCCGGTTCGTGCATCTTCAGTTTGCACACGCCCAACTGGTACGTGGCGGTCAGTTTCGTCGCGGCCGGCACGCCCTGCGCGGCGCGGAGCACGTCCAGTTGCTTCGCGGCATCGACCCAGTTGCCCTCGGCCATCAGCACGCGCGCCGCCAGCGCCTTCGCCGGCGCGAGTACGTCGGCCGGAACGTCCTTTCCGTCGACATCCAACAGCACCTTGCGCGCCTGGTCGAACTCGCCGGCGGCGAAGTGTAACTCTCCGAGCCGCAACCGGCCGCGGGCGATGGACGCCGGGGGCGTGGCGGTGCCGGTGCCCTGAACGTACTGCGCCAGCGCGATCTTCGCGCGGACGACGTCCGGCGGGGTCAGGCGCAGCGCGAGGTCCGCGATCAATCGCTGCGTTTCGCCGGACTCCTCGCCCTGCTGCTGCTGAGACGACAGGACCGCGATCAGCAGGGCGACGTCCGCGGTCGGCGCGTTCGCCGGCAGCCCGCAGGCGGCGCGGGCCTTCGCCGCGCGGAACGAGAGCTTCGGAGGGCCGGCCGGGTCGCGCAGCTTCTTCTCACTGTTGGGAGGGATCAGATCGAAGTGCTGGCGGGCGAGCGTCCAGTACCCGCGGGCCTCGTCCGGCGACGCCGTCAGTTCGGCCAGCCGCACGTAGCCGCCGCCGAGGTGGAACCGCGCGAGGACCGTGTGTTCGGGGAACGCTTCCACGCCCGCCGCGACCTTGTTCAGCAGCACCCTCAGTTCGGCCGGGTCCGGGGCGAGCTTCTCGTACCCGGCTTTCAGCGCGGCCAGATCGCGCACGAACTCCGATTCCGGGTCGGCCCGACCGATGGGCAGCCACCCCTGCCACGCCGAAACGAACACGGCCACGCCGAGCAGCAGCAGCGGCACCTGCCACAAGTGGCGCAGCGGGTCGGCGGGCGCGGCGGAAGTGGGTGCGGTGGCGGTGGCCGTATCCGTGGCCATGTGCGTGTCCCGGTTGAGGGCGCGATGTTCCGCCCAGAGTAGAACCGGCCCCGCGGAACCGCGTCAAGGGCAACCGCGGCACCGTGGCTTACCGCTTCACGTTGTTGAGCGTTTCGAGCGCCAGCAAGAGCGCGTGCGTTCCCTTGCGGCCGTAGCCCTGTGCGCGGACGGCTTCGTAGAGTTGCTTCGCCAACCCCAGACCCGGTAGCGCCAGGTTCATCTTCTCGGCTTCGGCCAGGGCGATGCCCATGTCCTTGATGAAGTGCTCGACGTAGAAGCCCGGCTCGAAGTTGCGGGCCAGCATTCGCGGCCCCAGTACTTCCAGCGCCTTGCTACCGGCCGCGCCGACCGAGACCGACTTGAACACCGTTTCGAGATCGAGTCCGGCCTTGTAGCCGTACAGCAGCCCCTCGCACACCGCGATCATGTTCGACGAGATCAGAATCTGATTCACCATCTTGGTGTGCTGACCGGCCCCGGCCGCGCCCTGGTGGATGATGGTCTTGCCCATCGCCTCGAACACCGGTTGCACGGCCGCGACCGCGTCCGTGTCGCCGCCGATCATGATGGAGAGCGCCGCGTTCTTCGCGCCCACGTCGCCGCCGCTCACCGGCGCGTCGAGCGCCGCGACGCCCTTCGTCTTCGCCGCCTCGTAAATCTCCTTTGCCAGCGACGGCTCGCTCGTCGTCATGTCCACCAGTACCGCGCCCGGTTTCGCGCCCGCGAGCGCGCCGTCGCTGCCCAGGAACACCTCGCGCACGTCCTTCGGGAAGCCGACGATGGCGAACACGATGTCGGACGCTTCCGCGACCGCTTTTGGCGTCTTCGCGAGCTTCGCGCCCTGATCGACGAGAGGCTGCGCCTTGTCCGCGGACCGGTTGTACACGGTCGCGGCAAAACCCTTCTTCATGGCGTGCTCGCACATCCAGCGGCCCATGACGCCGGTGCCGATCCAGCCGATGCGGGTCTTGCCCGGTTGCGCGACGGGGAATTGCATTGAGAGTGTCCCGTGAAGGAAGTATGGTGATTCGTTCACCGTTAACTTACGCACGAAGCGAACCGCCGTGACCGCGACCCACGTTCCGAAACTCGACGCGCCGATTGTACTGGTCCACGGGCTGTGCGGGTACGACCGCATCGCGCTGTTTGGGCGCACGCTCAAGGACTACTTCCCCGGCATCCGCGAGAAGCTGGAAGCCGGTGGCAACCGCGTGCTGATCCCGCGACTGAGCCTGACGCGCGGCGTGGCCGAGCGCGCGGCCGAGTTGAAGCGGTTCATCGAGCGCCGGGTGCCGGACGGCGGCCCGGTTCACCTGATCGGCCACAGCTTGGGTGGCCTCGACGGGCGCTACATGATCTCGAAGCTGGACATGGCGGAGCGCGTGATGTCGCTCACCACGGTCGGCACGCCGCACCGCGGCAGCCCGGTCGCGGACTGGGGCGTGAGCCGGTTCCGGGCGGTCGCGGCCCCGTTCTTCCACCTGCTCGGTCTGTCCTATCAGGCGTTCATCGACCTCACGACGGCCGCGTGCGCGCGATTCAACGCAACCGTGCCGGATGCGCCGGGAGTGCGGTATCTGGCGGTCGCCGGGGTGTGCGAGCGGCGGATGATGGGGCCGGAGTGGTGGCTGCCGCACGGGATCGTGAGTCGCGCCGAAGGTCCGAACGACGGGGTCGTATCGGTCGCGAGCGCGACGTGGGGCGCTCACACCGAGGTATGGGAGGGCGACCACCTGAACCTGGTGAACTGGCCGAACCGGGCGGCCCGCAAGCGCGGCACCTGGGACGCAATCGCCCCCGACTACGGCCGCATCGTCCGCCGCATCGCGTCGTCCCTTCGGGACGACCGCTAAACGTCGCTCAAGGCGCACTCGCAACTCATCTGGTGGTACTGCTGCGAGCGCCCCAGGGTGAGCGCGCCGCTCCTTCCCTCTGCACTCGCGCGGGCCTTTGTCGCATTCCGACGTGCGATCCCTTCCGATGGACGAGTAGCCGCGACGGAAGCGGCGTTCCACCTCGAAAGGACTCTCATGCGCAAGTTCCTCATTGCCGCGCTCGGCGTTCTCGCCGTGGCCGGCTTCGCGTCCGCTCAGCAACCGACCTACGCTCCGGCCCCGGTGCAGCCGGCGTCCGGCGCGACCGTGATTCGCGGCACCGCCGGGTGCTCGAACTGCGGCCCGACCACGACCGCGAGCCGCGGGTTCACGATGTCGCTGGGCAAGGTGACCGGCGGCAACTGTCAGCTCGGCGCGCCGTGCCAGAACGGGTGCGGCAGCGTGAAGAGCGACTTGGCGTTCCACTTCGGCTCGTGCAAGAGCTTCTTCGCCCCGTGCGGCCCGACTATCGGCCACGGCCCGCGGTGCGGCACCCTGCCGTTCGCCACGAACCACCTCAGCGCCGGATGCGGGTCCACAGGCGGCCGAACGTTTCGCCGAGCCACCAGCGCGGCTTGACCAGCGGCCCGTAGGTGAGGCCGAACCGCTTCATCGCGGTGTCGGTGATGCCCGACACCACCTCGCCGGGATCGTCGGACACGATCAGTTGGCTCAGGTCGAGCGGGTCGATGGTCTTCTCCTCCACCATCAGCTTCAACTGGTCGATCAGCGGAC
>SXHE01000325.1 GCA_005773755.1 Planctomycetia bacterium | reverse complement strand
GGACTTGATGAGCATTTCGGCGATGCGCAGCCCCTCTTCGCCGTAGCTCGGCTGAGACACGAGCAGGCTGTCGAGGTCCACGCCCAAGCGCTTGGCCCAACTCGGGTCGAGCGCGTGCTCGGCGTCGATGTACGCCGCGACGCCCCCGGCCTTCTGCGCCTGCGCGACCGTGTGCAGGGCGATGGTCGTTTTGCCGCTGGCTTCGGCCCCGTACATCTCGGTGATGCGGCCGCGCGGGATGCCCTTGCCGCCGAGGGCCAGGTCGAGGCCGATCGACCCGGTGGAGATGCAGTCCACGTCCATCGAGCCCATGTCGCCCAGCGACATGATGGACCCCTTGCCGAACGTCTTTTCGATCTCGGACAGGGCGTGCTTCAGTTCCTTGTTGTCCGGTGCCGCGTCCTTCTTGTTGGCCTTCTCCGCCATGACTCTGCTCCCGTGAAACGATTAGTGTGGGTCAGTCGTAACGGGGTGAAGAGTACCACGGGGCGCAAAACGATTGAAGGTCGGTAGCAGAAATGCGCGCCGAAATCGCGGGCGCGATTCTGATGCAGGTGCTGCGGAGTAGAAGTGAGCGCGTGCGGCCCCTCGCGCGTGGCATCGCGAGGGGCGCTGAGAGGCGAGACTTCAACCGGCGATGTCGCCGGCGAGCTTGGCGAGCACCTCGTGCGTGAGCGCGAAGCCGATCTGCTCGCGCCCGCTCTGCGTGCGGTCGGCGGCGAACCGTTGCACGGTGGCGCGGTCGGTGCCGAACAGCCGCACCTCGTAGTACGCGACCCGCTCGCCTTTCTTCGCGGGCGCTTCGCTGCGCAGGACCGCCTCGTTGCGGGCGTCGTCCGCTTCGAGCAGCTTGAGCGGTTCGAGCAGTCCGGTGGCGCGCTTCGCGGCGGCCTCCGCCCACGCCTTGAGCGTCAGCCCGTCGGGCGCGGGGCCGGTGCGCGTCAGTGCCAGGTCCCACACCAGACACGAGAGCGTGTCGGCGCGGTCGGCGGTGAGTTGCGCGGTCCAGCCGGTTTCGGGCGCGGCCACCGTCAGCGCGTGCCGCCCGGTGCCCTGGGGCTTCCACTCACTTAGCTTTTGCAGCAGCTTTTCGGTTAGCGTCATCGGACCCTCCGATTACTTGTTGGGTGTGGTCGGTTCCGTCGAAGCTCAGCACGGTCGGGTGCCCGTCGCTGATCGTCTCGAGGTGGACCGGGCGCGACCACATGAACTGGACGTTCGCCAGCACGTCGCGCGCCTCGTCCACCTTTAAATCTACCCCCTGGTGCTGGTGCCGCAACAGCAGTTCGCCCCGGTTCCGATGGTTCCCGTCGAGCACGTAGATCCACGGCTTGCCGAAGTTGGTGAGGCTGAACAGCAGCCGCTGCTTCACCTTCTGGAATTCGCGACTCTCGATCACATAGTTCTTCGTCTGGTCCTGATAGTTGAACGAGAACAGTTTGTGTTCCTTGCAGAACTCCGGCGTGAGGAACGTGTCGATGAGCGTGATGTCGTTGTGGACCTTGCGCACCTCGAAAATCTTCTGCCGGCCGAGGCCGAGCTGCTTGTCCCAGGTGCGCTTCTTGTCCATGTCCTCGCAGTTCTCCCACTCCGCGCCGAACTGCCCCATGTTCCAGCGCCGCTCGATGTCGCGCAGCAGTTCGATGCCGAGCTTGTACGGGTTGAGCCGCCGCGAGCTGGTCGCCATCGTTCCGCTGTGGTGGTCCGCGTAATCGATCACCTCCGAAGGGTCCAGCACCTTCTGCGTCATGATCGTGCTGTGCCAGTAGCTGTTGTGGTTAATCAGCCCCTGCGCGACGTACCGGTGCGTGTTCTCGACGGACACGTCGTACACCTCCGCCCGCCGCCGTTCGATGAAGACGATCTCGTCATCGTCGGGCTGAACCAAAAACCACTGGTGGCCGTCAATGTACTCGTACAAGCGCGTCTGTTTGCGTTCGAGTCCGAACCCGATCTCGGCGCGGAACACTTTCGCGGACGCGCCCAGTGTGTGAACGTGCCAGCACCCGTCCTTGTGCGGGTGGCGCGACGAGAGGATGCCGAAGTTCAGCAAGAGCAGTTGAACCAGTTTGCTCATCTCGGTGCTGGACGTCGAAAGGATTACACCTTTCGGGCCGGCGTAGCCGTCGCAGTCGTAGAGGGCGCGGAGGAACGCCACGACCACCGGCTTGGGCGACCGCAGGACGCACTCCGGCACCTCCTTGACGCGCGCCGCGAAGCCCGTTTTCAGCCCCAGCGAAACTAGGAAGTCTTGCACCGTGCGCGACGAGAACACGATGCGCCATTTGGTCTGGTCCCACTTCTTTCGCGGGGTGACGCCGAACAGTTCCGTCACCAGCGCGGCGAAGTGGTCGGCTTGCGGTTCGTCACCCGAAGTCATCCCCATCGTGCGCTTCACGTCGCTGATATGACCGTCGCCGATCAGATAGCCGAGGAACGCACCGAATCGCTCGTCCACGACTTTGGGGATGCGCACCGGCTTGCGGTTCGGATACGCCCCCGGTTGCTTCTGCTCTCGGTCGTACTCTTCGAGCATCGGCAGCAGGCGCTCGCGATCCGGCACCATCCGCCCCCGTCGCAGGTCGTCCAGAACCCAGCGATCAACGCCGGCGGCAACCGCGACATCCGCTAGAGTCCGGCGTTCCTTCAGTTGCCAGTTAATGCGCTGGTACGCAGTCGCCCAGAGGTTCGTGCCGCGCGCGAGTTTGAGCCGGTCGCCGACGGCGACTTCGCCCAGTGGCTTCCACGAGCCGTCGGGGAGCATCACGCGGTGCGTCAGCGTGCCTTCCAGTTCCAGCCCGCGCCGCGTGCGAACGAAGACCGTTTCGCGCTCATCGAACTTCGCCCAATCGTACACCGGCTGCGGTGCCGCGCCGTCGCTGACGCGCACCGCGGCCCGCTCGTTTACGAGGTCGCCCATCTTGCGGAAGCCGCGATCCGTCGCGACCAGAGACTCATACTGTACGCAAGCCCACCCTTCGTTACCGATTTTCGTCTGCGCTTGCGGGTAGAAGTAGTAAGCCTCGTCGCGGACGATGCTGAGCACGTCGCGCTGCCAGTTCTTCATCGGGGCGTGCTCGATCAGGAACAGGAGCACGTCCTTTTCGGGGTGATCGGGGAACTTGGCGGCGCGGCGCGCGGCCAGCTTCTTTTGTTCGTCGTCGTCGGCCTTTACCACGTCGCGCGGGTTGATGTAGTCGGCCATATACGGCTTGGCCTTGAACCGCTGCGGGGCGGTGTCTTCGGCCGCCTCGTCGCTCACCGCCGGGTTGAACACGTCGCGCGGGTGGTCGTCGCGGCGCTTGATGGCGACCGAGTGGATGTCGATCAGGTCGTCGACGGACATGCACTTGTCCATGAACGCCTCGACCTCGTCCTCGCCGAACCGCTCGACGTAGTGCCGGATCCGGGCCGCGTGGTTCGCGATCTCGTCCATCATCTTCCGCGTCGTGTGCCCGAAGTACGCGTTGTTCTTGAAGAAGTCGCAGTGCCCGTAGACGTGGGCCATCACCAGCGTCTGATCGACGGTGTGGTTGCACCGCATCAGGTAGGCGTAGCACGGGTCGTTGTTGATGACCATCTCGTAGATCTTCGAGAGGCCGTACTCGTAGCCCTTCTTCAGCTCCTCGTACTGCATCCCGAACGACCAGTGCGGGTAGCGCGTGGGGAACCCGCCGTAGGCGGCGATCTCGTTCAGATCGTCGGCGTCCACGACCTCGAAGATGGTCTCGAAGAAGTCCAGCCCGTACCCGCGCGCGTAGCCCTCGATCTCGTCCTTGAGGACGCGGAGGTGCGCCGGCAGGTTCGTGTTGTAGAAGCCCAGGTTCATGTGCGACTCCTTCGGAAGCTACCCCATCATACGCGGTCCGTCGCCCGGCCGCGCGCTAGCGCCCGGTCTTGAGGAACTCTTTGATACTGCCCAGGATCGCCTCGCGGTCCGGGATGCGGCTCACCACCACGTTCTCGTGGTCGTCTACCAGCTCGTGAACGTGGTCGAAGAACTCGCCGCTGCCGTAGGGCGATTCCACCTGTCCGTACCCGAACAGGTTGAGCTTCGGGAGCAGCGTGTTCGCCAGCAGTTCCTTACACTTGGGCACGTCGTCGCCCCAGTTGTCGCCGTCGGAGAAGTGGAACGCGTACACGTTCCACTGGTCCGGCGAGAACCGGGCGTCCACGATCTTGTTGCACAGCTCGTAGGCGCTCGAAATCTTGGTGCCGCCGCTCTCGCGGGTGTGGTAGAACGTGTGCTCGTTCACCTCCTGCGCGACCGCGTCGTGGATGATGTAAACGGTCTCCACGCCCGTGTAGTGCTTCTTGATCCAGGTGTCGATCCAGAACGACTCGATCCGCACGATCTCCTTCTGCTCGTCGGTCATGCTGCCGCTCACGTCCATCATGTAGATGACGCACGCGACCGCGTCCGGCTTCTGGACCTCCTTCCACGCCCGGTATCGCTTGTCCTCGCGCACGGGGATCACGCTCGGCACCAGCGGGTTGTAGCTGCCGGCCGAGATCTGCCGCTGGAGGGCGCGCTTGAAGGTCCGCTTGAAGTGCCGCAGGCTCTCCGGCCCGACGCTGCGGATGCTGGTGTACTTGTCCTTCTCGGTGAGGACGTTCTTCTTGCCGCGCGGCTCGATCCGCGGCAGGGCCAGCTCCTCGCCCAGAATCTCCGCCAGCTCTTCGAGCGTCAGGTCGACTTCGAGGATGTGACCGCCCGGCGAGTCGCCGGCCTGCGGCTCGCCGTCCTCACCGTCTTGCGGTTGCGTGAGCGGCTGACCGGGCTGGCCCGGCCCGACGCCGACGCCCCCGCTGTTCTTCTGGCCGAAGCGGAACTGCGGCGGGCTGATCGACGGGATGGGGATCGACACGAAGTCGTTCCCCTTCTTGCCGATCATCTCCCCACGGCTGATGTACTTGGAAAGGTTGCTCTTCACCTTCCCGCGCACCAGCTTGCGGAACCGCTGCAGGTCCTGTTCGATCTTTTGTCCCACGGCTTCGGGCCTCCGGGGTGGTTGTCGGTCCGTGTGGCGCACACGGGGAGTGCCCGCACGCGACCGCGTACAAGAATCGTACCAGAGAGGGGCGGTCGGAGAGAAGCCAAACAGGTGTCCGGGCACTGAACCGAGCGAATCGAGGGCCGGCAGAAGTGGTCGGCGCTAGGGTCACGGCGCGGGTGGGTGATCGATACCCCCGGCACTTCTTTCCTGGGAACCGAATGATCGCGACCGGGCGGTGGTTCTTGTGAAGCGGAAGGGGAGGGATTCGAACCCTCGGACGCTTTCGCGTCGCCGGTTTTCAAGACCGGTG
>SXHE01000324.1 GCA_005773755.1 Planctomycetia bacterium | reverse complement strand
TTCAACGCCAGCACGTTCGCGGCGCGGGTCATCGTGTCCACGCTGTCGGACCTGCACAGCGGCATTACCGGCGCGATCGGCGCGCTGAAGGGGCCGCTGCACGGCGGCGCGAACGAGAAGGTGATGGACATCCTGCTGGCGACCGGCGGCCCGGACAAGGCCGAGGAGTGGACCCGCGCGGCGCTCGCCCGCAAGGAGCGCATCATGGGGTTCGGCCACCGCGTGTACAAGGCCGGCGACGTGCGCGCGGGCATCCTGAAGACCTACGCCCGCGCCGCGGCCCCTGCTGCCGGCTCGGAGAAGTGGGAAGAAACCGCGGACATCATCGAGCGGGTGATGGCGGCCGAGAAGAACATGTTCCCGAACCTGGACTGGCCCGCGGGCCGGCTGTACCACGCGATGAAGCTGGAGATCCCGCTGTACACGCCGATCTTCGCCGTGTCGCGCATCACCGGCTGGGCCGCGCACGTGATCGAGCAACTGGACAACAACCGGCTGATCCGCCCGCGCGCGCTGTACAAGGGACCGGCCGCCCACGCGGTAAAGCCGCTCGCGGCCCGCGCGTAGCACCCCTCCCACCCGACCTTCGAGGTTCCCATGCGCCCGCTCCTCGCGCTCGCCGCGCTCGCCCTCGCGCAACAGGCGCGCGCGGCGGACGACGTTCCGCTCTTCGACGGCAAGACGCTCGACGGGTGGACGTTCATCGTCAAGCCGGACAAGGACGGCAAGACCGCGGACCCGAAGACCACCTGGAGCGCGAAGGACGGCGTCATCGTCTGCACCGGCAAGCCCAACGGGTGCATGGTGACGGCGAAGGAGTACGGCGACTACACGCTGCGCCTCAAGTGGCGGTTCCCCGCGGGGGGCGGCGGCAACACCGGCGTGCTGCTCCACGTGCGGGACGAGAAGTATTGGCCCACATCCGTCGAAGCGCAACTGCTGACCGGGCGCGCCGGCGACATCCTGCTGACGAACCCGCCCGGCGCGAAGCTGGACGTGGAGAAGGCCCGTCAAGACCCGAAGCTGGAACGGCGGTTCTTCCGCATCGACACGAAGAAACCGGTCGAGCGCAAACTCGGCGAGTGGAACGACCTGGAAGTAACGTGCAAGGGCGGCGACATCGTGCTCGCGGTGAACGGCGTGAAGGTGAACGAGGGCAAGAACGGCAACCTGACGAAGGGCCGCATCGCCCTGCAGTCCGAGGGCGCGGAGGTCCACTTCAAGGACGTGGTGCTGCGGAAGTAAGCAGCGCGCGGCGCGGCTCAGAAGAACAGCGTGACCACGTTGAAGAAGATCACGATGCCGAGCACGTCGGACAGGGTCGCGATGAACGGGCTGGACATGAGCGCCGGGTCGCCCCCGCACCACTTGATGAGGATCGGCAGCATCGCCCCGATCACCGCTCCGGTCAGGCAGATGCCCATGACCGCGAGCGTCACCACCCAGACCAGGTTCCAGATCGCGCCCGCGGGCACCTTCGCCAGCACGCTGTCCGGCGTCATGAAGTAGGTGCGCGCGACCGCGAGTATGCCCAGTGTCGCGGCGAGCGCCGCGCCCATCAGCAGTTCGCGGCGGAACACGCGGAACCAGTCGCTCACCTTCACCTGTTCGAGCGCCAGCGCGCGCGTCACCAGGGTGGACGCCTGCGACCCGGCGTTCCCCCCCACCGACAGGCACAGCGGGATGAACACCACCATGAACGCGAGGCTCGTCGTCGCCTTCTTCACGTCCGCTTGGGCCGCGGCCTCGTCGGTCTTCGGTTCCAGTTTGCCCTCGTAGTGGGCCATCACGTTGATCGTGCCCATCTGAAGCAAGAACAGCGCGCACAGCCAGAACGCGCGGCTCTTCCACACCTGCCAGAAGCCGGCGTCGAGGTAGTTCCCGGTGATCGGGCCGACGGCCCCCTGGCGCTGTAGGTCTTCCGTCGCTTCGCGCGTGACCACGTCGAGTACGTCGTCGTGGGTGACGATGCCGAGCAGCCCGAACTGCTCGTCCACCACCGGGGCCGCGATGAAGTCGTACCGGGCGAACAGTTGCGGCACGGCCCCGGCGTCCTCATCGTGCCGAAGGGTAACGAGGTCCGTCTCCATCAGCTCGCGGATCAGCGCGTGCCGCGGCGCGAGGATCAGGTCGCGGAGCGAGACCACGCCGAGCAGCCGGCGCGGGGCCAGCGAGCCGTCGGGCCGGCGGGTCGGGTCGTCGAGCACGTAGATGTAGTAGATGGTCTCGCGGTCCGGGGCCTGCTGGCGCAGTTGGTCGATGGCCTCGGCCGCGGTGAGCGTGCCGGGGAGCCAGGCGTAGTCGGTGGTCATCAGCGCGCCGACCGTGTTCTCGCCGTACTGGAACAGCTTGGCGATGTCCTGCCGGTCGGCCTCGTCCACCAGCCGCATGATCGCCTCGGTCACGCGCGGCGGGAGCCGGCGCAACAGGTCGACACGGTCGTCGTGCGACATCTGCGTGAGCAACTGGCCCACCTGTGGCCTGGCCCGCTCCGCCATCTGCACCTGAAGCGGCGGCGGCAGGTACTCGAACACGGACGCCTGGGTGCGGATGTTCGCGCTGCTCAGCACCTCCCAGATTTGCTCCGGCGTGAAGTCGTCGTCGAGCGCCTCGGCCACGGTCGCCGGGTGCAGTTGCTCGCAGAACTCGCGCAGCCCGGCCGCGTTCCGCTCGTCGAGCATCAGCTTGATTTCGGGGCCGAACAGCGGGTGCGACATGGTGCGTCCGGGGCGTGAGTTGGTGCGTCAGTCCGCGAGCCGAATGTTATCAATGAGGCGCGTGGTGCCGACAAACACGGCGACCGCGACGACCGCGGGGCGGTCGAGTCGGGCGCGCGGTTGGAGCGTCTCGGCGTCCACGACGCGGGCGTAATCGATCCGCGCGCCTGGGATCGCGCTCAGCTCCGCGTGCAGCGCGCCTTCGAGCCGGGCCGCGTCCACTTCGCCCGCCAGCGCCCGCGCGCGGACCGCCCGGAGCGCGCGGTAAATGGCCGGGGCCGCGGCGCGCTCGGTGCTACTCAGAGAGCGGTTCCGCGAACTGAGGGCGAGTCCGTCCGGTTCGCGCACGGTCGGCTCGACGCGCACGTCCACCGGCACGTTCAGGTCGCGGACCATCTGCCCGATAATACGGGCCTGCTGGAAATCTTTCGCCCCGAAGTGCGCCACGGCCGGGCCGACGATGTTGAACAACTTCAGCACGACCGTACACACCCCGCGAAAGTGCCCCGGTCGCGCCGCCCCGCACAGGTGGTCGCCCAGCGTTCCGACCTCGACTGAGGTAAAAGAGTTCTCCGGGTACATTTCCGCGACGCTCGGCGCGAAGATCAGGCTCGCACCGGCGTCGCCACACAGCGCGCGGTCGGCGTCGAGCGTCCGCGGGTACTTGGCGAAGTCTTCCTTCGGCCCGAACTGCGTTGGGTTCACGAATACCGACACGACCACGACCGCGGTCCGCGCCTTCGCCGCGCGCACGAGCGCCGCGTGCCCCTCGTGCAGCGCGCCCATCGTCGGCACGAAGCTAATGGGCTGACGCGCGGCGCGCGCGGCACCAACGGCGGCGCGAACCTCGGCAATGGTGGTAACGACGGGGGGGAGCATGGTTCGTTACGCGCCTCTCGTTTAGCGTCGTCGCTAAAGGCGACGCTACTCCTGCCCGCTGGCGCGGGCGGCGATCAGAAGCCCCAAATACGACCGCGTCTCCTGGTCGGTCAGGCCCAGTTCCGCGGCGGCGGCCAGCAGCGCGGCCTTCGCTTCCGGGTACTGCGCCTCGTCCGCGATGATCTCCAGTTCGACGAACTCGCCGACGCCGTCGACGTTGTCGAAGCACGCCTCGAAGTCGAACCCGCTGCGGGCGAACGAGTACACCCGGCGCTTCTTCCGCACCGTGATGACCGGCGTGTAGCCGAGCGCGAGCAGCATCTTCTCGGTGTCCGCGGCGGTGGCGTCGCCGTCGCCCAGCGGCACCTCGATCTCCGGCCGCGTCTTCGTTTCGCTGTCGAGCTTCGGCCCCTTGTAGGTCAGGTAGTTCTTCGGCCCGATCCGGCGCATGCGGAACGCCTCGCCGGTCGCCTTCAGGTCGCGGTCGGGGGCCTGGAAGTACAGGTCCGCGTCGGTGCGGTCCTGGGTCAGCACCGCGCCCCAGTTGAGCAACCGGGCGATGGTGGCCGTGCGGTCGACGTTGCGGAACTTGATCTCGACTTCCAGCATCTTGTTTGGTGTTTGGTGTTTGGTGTTTCTTGTTTGGTGTTTCGTGTCCGGTCAAGGCGCGCTTCGTGGCGCACGCGCGAAACACGAAACACCCAACACCAAACACATCCGAAGGATAAGATAGGGTGAGATGCCGATGCGGACACGAGAAGTGAGGGCGGGCCAGTGGCGCAGCGCGTGACGGTGGCGAAGACGACCGACATTCCCGACGGCGGGTGCGTGGTGGTGAGCGTCCGGCAGAAGGACGTCGCCATCTTCCGCACCAACGGCGTGCTACACGCGATCGACGACATGTGCCCGCACATGGGCGCGTCGCTGTCCGGCGGGTTCGTCGAGGACGGGTGCGTGACGTGCCCGTGGCACTACTGGCGGTTCCGCCTCGCGGACGGCGCGTGGGACGACAACCCGAAGGTGAAGATCGGCGCGTACCTCGTTCACGAGGCCGGGGGCGAGGTACAACTGGAACTGCCGGACCTACCCAAGTAAGCGACACCCATGACACGCACCCGAATCTGGTTCGCGGCGGCGCTCGTCGGCATCGGCGGCACGTTCCTGGCGACGGCGCACTCGCAGCCGCTGCGCAAGGCGACGCCGAGGCTCGAACCGGTGGCCGAAACCAAGCTGCTGATGGAAGGGATGGCCGATCCCAACACGAAGGCGCTGGGCAAGCTGCTGGCGAACAAGCCGAAGGACGCAGAGGGCTGGGCGTTCGCGCGCGGGCAGGCGCTGCTGCTGGCCGAAACCGGGAACCTGCTGCTGATGCGGCCCCCAAAGGCGCGGGCTGGCGAGGACGCCTGGCTGACGCACGCGGCCGACCTGCGCGAGAACGCGACCACGCTGGCACGGGCGGCCGGGGCGAAGGACTACTTGCAAGCGCGGACCGCGCTGGCCGGGGTCGCGAACGCCTGCAACCGGTGCCACCAGTCGTTCCGGGTCGCGGTGCGGGTCGATCCGTTCGCGGAGTGAGTGCGCGGCGCGAAGTTTGCAACTTGGAACTTGAATCTCGCGTACCGCCCGTCTAGCCTGAGCGCGGTTCGTACAAAATCCCGGCCCGCGGCGGCCGAAGTACCCATCAGCCGATGGGCCGCGCGCCCGGCGCGGCCCCGTCACCCCAACCGAGTACCGCACAATATGTCCAGCGCGCCGACTCCTCCACCCCCGGCCGGAGCACCGTTGCCCGCGAGCACGCCCGGGGCCACGCCCGGCAAGCGAGAGATCACCCTCGTCAGTCACTCGATGCTGTTCTACTGGTGGCCGATCTGGCTGCTCGGCTTCACGATGGCCCTCATCACCTGGATGGAAGACCACCGGCTCGCCATCGTCCCGGCCGACACCACGGCCGCGGTCACGTCGAGTGACGAGAAGGCGACCACGTACGCCATCGCGGTGAAGAAGGGGCAAGAAACGAAGTCGCTGAGCGAGGCCGCGGAGAAGTCCAAGACGCCCGGCGAGACGACCCGCATCTTCCCGACCCGCGTCTCGACGAAGGCGTGGATGGGGCCGCTGTTCTGCGTGGTGCTGCTGCTCACCGTGGTCATCACCAACGTGCCGCTCCGCGGGCTGTGGTCGTTCCTGGTGCTGCTGATGATGCTGATCCTCGCGCTGTCGATCTCGCTGATCCCCAACGGGTGGGACGACTTGCTCCGCACGCTGGGGCACCTGCACATTTACATCAACATGGCCGGATACCTGTTCATCGCCACGGTCGTGTTCGTGCTGTGGGCGGTGTCGGTGTTCATCTTCGACCAGCGCACGTACATCGTCATCACGCCGGGCCAGATCAAGGTGTGCGAGCACGTCGGGGCGTCGATCCGCACCTTCGACACCGTGGGCATGTCGTTCGAGAAACAGCGGGACGACCTGTTCCGCCACTGGCTGCTGGGCTTCTTCTCCGGCGACCTGATCGTGCGCACGTCCGGCGCGGAGCGGGAAACGCTCCGCCTGCCCAACGTGCTGTGGATCGGCTGGCGGCTGGAAGAGGTGCAAACGCTGCTGGCGGAAAAGGCGACCGTTCAGGGGAGCTGACCCGGCAATCGAGTGAAGGGGTGAAGGGGTGAAGGGGTGAAGGGGTGAAGGGGTGAAGGGGTGAAGGGGTGAAATGCCTCTGCCCCTTCACCCCTTCACCCCTCGCGCGGCGGTGTGAAAACTCTGCCCCCCGGCGTGATCCGCAAATTCGCCGGTTCCGCAAGCAAATCCGGGCGCGGCACTTCGATAACCCCATTCAGACGGGCGGAACGTTCCGACCGCCGCACCATCCCAACCGGAGTGACTCGCAATGGCCCTGTCCATCGTCAACAACAACGCCTCGCTCAACGCCCAGCAGAGCCTGAACCGCACCAACGGCAGCCTGTCGAAGTCCCTCGAACGGTTGTCGAGCGGCCTCAAGGTGAACCGCGGGGCCGACGGCCCCGCCGCCCTCGTCATCAGCGAACAACAGCGCGCCCAGATCGCCGGCCTGAAGACCGCCATCGACAACACCAACAAGGCCGTCTCGGTCATGCAGACCGGCGAGGGCGCGCTGAACGAGGTCAACGGCCTGCTCACCAAGGTCCGCGGACTGGCCCTCGACTCGGCCAACAGCGGCGTCAACGACGCGAACGCCCTGGCCGCCAACCAGGCCGAGATCTCCAACGCCCTCAAGACCATCGACACCATCGCCAAGAACACCAAGTTCGGCACCAAGAACCTGCTCGACGGCTCGGCCGCGGTCGCCGGCCAGGTGAGCGGGGCGAACACCGCCGGCCTGTCGGCCATCAAGACGACCAGCTCGACGACCGCCGGCACCTACGTCGTCACCCTGGGCGTCCCCACGGCGACCGGCGGTTCCTTTCTCGGTGGCGGTGCCGACGCCACCGGGTCGCTGGCGACCGGCGATACGCTGACCATCTCCGGCGGCGGGTTGACCGGCACCGTCGGCGTCGCCCTGAGCGTCGGCGACGACCTGACCACCTCGATCGCCAAGATTCAGAAGGCGCTCGACGACTCCACCGCCCAGGGCGGCGGCAAGGGCAAGTTCACGGTGGACAGTTCTAGCAGCCAGCTCCAGATCCGCAGCAACGTCCTCGGCTCGGCCGGCATCAGCGTGACCGCCGGCAACCCCGGTGGGACCGACAGCGTCCTCGGGATCATCGGCGCGGATACGGCCGGCGCCGGCGTGGCGCTGACCGCCAACGTGTCGCTCAACGGCGGTAGCTCGGTCGCCCTGGCCGTCAGCGCCGGGGCCGGCGGGCTGAACAACCAGCTCCAGTTCGGCGGGCCGAGCGGGCTGACGTTCAGCGTCGGCGTGTCCACCGGCTCGGCCGCGGCCGGCACCTCGGCGTCCACGATCAGCGTGACCGACAACTCGCTGACGTTCCAGATCGGGGCGAACGCCAACGAGACCGCCAAGATCTCGTTCGACAAGGTGACCTCCGACTCCCTGGCCGTCGGGGTGAGCGGGCTGAACAGCGCCAACACCACCGACCTGAGCAAGATCGACGTGACCACCCAGAACGGGGCCCAGGACGCCATCAAGGTGGTGGACGCGGCCATCAGCCAGATCTCGAACCTGCGCGGCGCGCTGGGCGCGTTCCAGTCCAACACGCTGGAGTCCAACGCCCGCAACCTGGGCGCGACCCTGGAGAACACGGTCTCGGCCGAGTCGGTCATCCGCGACACCGACTTCGCCTCGGAAATCGCCAACTTCACCCGCCTCCAGACCCAGATCCAGGCCGGCTCGACGGTGCTCGGCAACGCCAACCAGACGACCCAGCTCGTCGCCCAGTTGCTCCGGGGCTAATTCCCCGACCGGTACTCGCGCGGGCCGCGGCCGGTTTCCGGCCGCGGCCCCGTCGCACGCACCTGGGACAATTTGGGGCAAATATCCGCGCACCGCTTCGATAACCGTACTAGGCGCGTCGGCGGGCCGGTGCCTGCCGCGCGACGTTTATCCACAGGTGCCCCGTGGCCGTCAGCGGCGTCAGCTCAAGCGGGTTGAACTTCACCGGCCTCGCCACCGGTATCGACACCGCCAAACTCGTTGACGGGTTGACCAAGTTCAACCAGAAGCGGATCGACGTGCTCACCGCACAGAAGGCCGCGCTCACGACCAAGCAGGCCACGTTCTCCGCGCTCTCGGCGAAACTGTTCGACCTCCAGTTCAAGACCAACGCACTCTCCCGGTCGGCCGGGAGCGCCTTCGACGGGCGCAAGGCCTCGATCTCCGACACGACGGCCGTGACCGCCGCCGCCGGCACCGCGGCCGTGCCGGGCAACTACACCCTGACCGTGAACGCGCTGGCGCAAGGCTCGCAGCTCGCGTCCGAAGGGTTCGCGGACCCGAACGCCGCGATCAAGCAGGGCACGCTCACCCTCCAGGTCGGCTCCGGCACCGCGACGGCCGTGACCGTTAACAGCAGCAACGCGACGCTGCAAGGGCTGGCCGACGCGGTGAACGCGGCCGGCGGCGAGGTCCGCGCGTCGGTCATCAACGACGGCTCCGCAAGCCCGTACCGGCTGCTCCTCACGTCGGCCAAGACCGGCGCGGCGAACGCCATCACCGTTACGAACAACCTGACCACCGGGGCCGGCGCGAGCATCGACCCGACCAACAAGACGATCCAAGCCGCGACGGACGCGCAGGTCACGGTCGGCACCGGGGGCGGCGCGCTCACGGTTTCGAGTGCGACGAATCAGGTGAACAAGCTGATCCCGGGCGTCAGCCTGAACCTGCTCCGCGCGGACCCCGCCAAGCCGCTCACGCTCACGGTCGCCAACGACACCGAATCGACTGTGAAGGCGATGCAGGACTTCGTGGACGCCTACAACGGGGTCCGCGACTTCCTCAACGAGCAGACCGCGTACAACCCGGAGAGCAAGAGCGCCGGGCGGTTGCAGGGCAACCGCGACGCCGCGGCACTGGCCGACGAGCTGGCCGGGGCCCTGTCGGCGAGCGTTCCGGGGTTGGCGAGCGGCGCGAACCGGCTGTCCACGGTCGGCCTCGCGTTCACCGACAAAGGGAAGCTCACGTTCGATTCGACGAAGCTCACGGCCGCGCTGAACGGGCAGGGCGGTGCGAACCCGGCCGAGCTGAAGAAGCTGTTCGCGCTGTCCGGCAAGTCCGACACGTCGGGCGTGGAGTTCGTCCTCGGCGGCAACAAGACCAGGCCCACGGGCGGGTCGCCGTACCAGTTGCAAGTGACCGCGCCGGCGACACGCGCCGTCGTGATCGGGTCCGGCGCGCCGGGCGGCTCGGTCGTCATCACCCCGCCGAACAACGCCCTCCAGTTGAAGGTGAACGGGCTGCTCGCGGCGGGCGTGACGCTGACGCCGGGTACCTACACCCCGGACTCGCTGGTCTCGATGCTCCAGCAGCGCATCAACGCGGCCCCCGAACTGGCGGAGAACCCGGTCGCGGTCGGGCTGAACGGCGACGGCAAAATCCAGATCACCTCGCAGACCTACGGCACGACCTCGAAGGTCGAGATCACCGGCGGGAACGTGCTGAGCCAACTGGGGTTCGGCGGCGGCGAGGCCTCGACCGGCACCAACGCGGCCGGGCACTTCGTCGTCAACGGGCTGACCGAGGTCGCCACCGGCTCCGGGCAGGTGCTCACCGGCAGCGCCGGCAACGCGAACACCGACGGCCTTCAGGTGCGGGCGACGCTCCCGGGCTCCGGCTCCGGCAACGTCACCGTGTCGCAAGGGCTGGCGAGCCGCCTGAACTCGGTGCTCACCAAGTACCTCGACGCCAGCTCCGGCCGGCTCAGGGCGATCAACGACACGTTCACCCAGCAGACCACGGACATCGACAAGTCGATCACCCGGCAGAACGGCATGATGGCCGCGAAGACCGCGGACCTTCAGGTGCAGTTCGCCGCGATGGAGTCCGCGGTCAACAACCTGAAGGGCCTCCAGGCCCAACTGTCCTCACTCGTCGTCACCAACTTCGGCTCCAAGTAGCACCGGACACGACCGATGATGAACCCGTACCAGAAGTACCGCCGCCAGGACGAGCCGACCGGCTGGACCCGCATGGACATGCTGCTGGCGCTGTACGACAAGGCGCTCGAGCGGCTCGACCGTGCGCAAGCCGCGCTGGTCGCCGGCGACCCCGGCACCGCCCTGCCCCAACTCGCCAAGACGCAGCTCATCGTCACCGAGCTGGCCGCCGGCGTGCGCGTCGAGGTGAACCCGGAGGCGAACACGAACATGCTCAGGCTGTACGAGTTCGTGGCGCACGCGCTGGCCCGCGCGACCGTCGAAGGGATCGAGAGCAGCCGCAAGGTGCTGCGCACGCTCCGCGAAGGGTTCGAGGCCGTCCGCACCGAGGCCAACGAACTGGAGCGCAGCGGCCGAATCTCCCCCTCCGACCAGTTCCAGATGGTCCTGGAAACGGCGTGAGCAGAGCCTTTCGAGCGAGCGGC
>SXHE01000323.1 GCA_005773755.1 Planctomycetia bacterium | reverse complement strand
GCGAACCGGGTTGACGCTCACTTCTTGTCGTTCTCCTTCAGGAACTCCGCGGCCGGGTCGCTGTTGATCGTCTCCAGTGCCGTGAGGCCGCGCAGCACGGCGTGGTCGCGGGCCGGGGCCAGCTTCAACTCGCGGATGTTGACGATCTTTAGCGGCATTCCCTTGAGCGGCGTCAGGTCCGCGACCTTCGTGCCGTCGAGGTACAGCGCGATGAGCGGCATATCCTTCAGGGGCGCGAGGTCGGCGACTGGCGTGCCGGACAGGTTCAGTTCTGTGAGCCGCAACCCGGCGAGCGGGGCGAGGTCGGGCACCGCGGTTCGCTGTGCGAACAGTTGCGTCAGCGGCAGGGTCTTGAGCGGCGTCAGGTCCGCGAGCTGGCCGTTGTTGTTCACGTCGAGCATCGTGAGCGGCAGCCCCTGTAGCGGCGCGAGGTTCGTGAGCTGGCCCTTCCCCTCGGTGCCACGGGCGGCGAGCGCCTTCAGCCCGGTCAGCGCGCGCAGGGGCGAAATGTCGGCCACGTTGTCGGTCCAGAACTCCAGCTTCACGATGACGTTGCCCTCGGTGGTGGGCGCGAGCGCGCCCTCGAACTTCGGATTCCGCTTGATGAGTTCCTTCCGCACTTCTTCGACCTGCTCGAGTGATGACAGCGCGGCGATGCGCTTGAGGTCCGCGTCGGTAAAGGCGTCAACGCGAAATCGGGCTACTCGCAGGCCGACGTTCAAGGATTGATGACCAGGCCCGTGGTTCGGTTGGCGAACCGAGGTCAGGCAACCCGTGGAAGGGTTGTCCCAACCGCCTCCCCGGAAAACATGATGCGAGGGCCCATCGGGTGCTTTCTCGGTGTCGCCGCACCACTCCCACGCGTTTCCGTGCATGTCGAACAATCCCAGGCGGTTCGCCTCGTATGATCCCACCTTGCACGTCCGACTCAGTCCGCTGTCAATATTTGCCTGTTTCGGCAACAACGTGTTCGTCGGCTTGGCGAAGTAGAAGTCGAAGGCGCTGTCCACCTTGTCCGTCATCGGGCCGCCGCGACAGGCATACTCCCATTCCGCCTCCTTCGGCAACCGATAGGCCCAGCCCGTCTCCTTCTCTCGCTCGTTCAGCTTCTTGATGAAATCCTGGCAGTCGTTCCACGACACGTTCTCCACCGGGAATCGCTTCAGGTCCGCATCGGGGATATCCTTCACCGTGTCCTTGCCCTTGCCCATCCGCGAGAAGAAGCTGGGGTTCGCGCCCATCACCTTCTCCCACTCCTCCTGCGTGACCTCGTACTTGCCGAGGTAGAAGTCGGCCGGGACCGTCTCCACCTTGTCCCCCAACTTGTCCTTGCCCCCTCCCAGCCACGATTTACCCTTCGGCACGAGCACAAACTCCATGCCGAGGTTGTTCTTGAATGTGGGCGGTGCCTTCACTTCGGGCGGCGCGGTGCCGGGCATGAGTTCTTTGCCCGTGGCGAGGTCGTAGAACTTCGCCTCGGCAGTGGTGTGGAAGCCGATGCACGCGGTGCGGAAAGTCGAATCGACCGCGAACGCCCGGTACGCCTTGCCGGTCAGGTCGAAGCCGCTGACGCGGGTACCGTCGTCGAGGTTCCACACGCCGACGTGAACGCCGTCCTGTCCGTGCCGCAGCACGAGCCGCTTGCCGTTGGGCGAAATCGCGCCGAGGGTGATCTGGGTGTGAGCCTGTTGCGGTACGATCTCACGCACCTTTGCGCCGGTCTTCACGTCGTGGATCGCGACGCGAATCACCCCACCTTCGCCGCGACAGAACAGCACGTTCGCGCCGTCCGGAGTGAACTGAACCCGGCTCGTGAAGCCGTCGTCCGGCGCGTCCCACGTGTGCAACCGCTGCTTGTATTTCGGCGACTTCGGGTCGATGTCGTAGAGGTGGACGCGCGCGTCGTGTTCAAAGCGCCCGTTGCGCTGCGCGGCGCCGCGACCGTCGCACAGCGCGAGCAGGTCGGCGGTCGGGCTGAACGTGATGCCCAACGACTGGTTGAAATCGCCGCTGACGCGCAACACTTCTTCCCCGGTGCGGGCCGTCCACAGGATCACCGCCGTATCGACGCTCGCGCCGACCACGGTGCCGGTGCGGTCGAACGCCACCCCTTCCACGTTGTTGGCTCCGCACGCCAACCGCTTCACCACGTCGAACGTGCCGACGTTCCGAACGACCACCGACAGCCGCCCGCCGTCGCGCTCGGGGTGTGCCATCAGTTTGCCGTCGGGTGAGAACGCGACCTCGCGGTCTTGCGAGAGGGCGTCGGCGAACGTCGCCCGCACCTCGCCGGTCGCCACCTCCCACACGCGCAGCGCGCCGATGCGCCCGTTGGCGAAATCGCGTGTGACGAGCCACTTCCCGTCGGGGCTGTACTGGTACGGGATGCAGTTGTCGTTGCCGCGAACCGCCTTCGGCGGCACACCGGTGTAGCTCGCGGGTGGCGGCGTCGGCGCGCCGACCCGGCGCGCGACCCCGGTGGCGTCAAAGACGACGGTGCCTGCCGGGTTCTTGGCGGCGCGGCGGAGGTGGTAGAGGTCGTCGTTTTCGAACCGCACGTCCCCGAACCGGACACCGTTAGGTTCCGCGAGCTCGATTTTTTTCGAGGCTTCATCCCACGTGCCGGTGAAACCGAATTCCTGCCCGTCGCCGAGGAACGCCGCGAGCCGGTATCGTTTCGCGGCCGTGTCGTACCAGAGCACCGAATAATCGGTGCCGTTCGTCGCCTCGTGGGTGTTCACGGTCTCGATCACGCGGCCGCCCACCATCGACCGGGCCGTCGTCCGGTGCACCTCCTTCTTCGTCGGGGTGCCGGGGATTCCGACGGAGAGCTCGGTGCGCCACTCCCCGGCGAGGCGGTCGAGGACTTTCATCTCGGCCGGGCGCTTCGGATCGATCTCCGCCTTCGGGACGGCGGGCGGCTGGTTGGTGCGGGTGAACGTCGCGTGCGACTGGTAGACGATCTTGCCGACCGCGTCCAGGTCGTAGTTCCGGACGCGGACCGTGTTGGCGTCGACGAAATCCAGGTGGTGGACGGATTGTGTGCCGTCGGGGAGCGGTTCCATCCACAGGAAGGAGCGGTTCGCGGGGTTGTAGACGCCGGCGGGGGAAACCGTGACCTCGCCCTCGGTCGGGAAGACCCAGCTCTTGATCTGGTCGGTGGCGGCATCGTAGGAGTGCAGAATCAGGTCGGTCTCGCGGCCGTGTTCGTCCACGGAGACGCCGCGCATGACCTTGCCACCGGCCACGGCATCGAACGTCAGTTGGCCGTACGAGCGGGCTTTCTCCGGCGGCAGCTTCGGCACGACGATGACCGCCTCGCGCTTCCACGTGCCCTGAATGAACGCGAGGACGTCCGCCGGGCGTTCGGGCACGCGGTGTGCGGGCGGCTGGTCTGG
>SXHE01000322.1 GCA_005773755.1 Planctomycetia bacterium | reverse complement strand
GGGCGAAAGCGAGCGGCGCGGCGTCCGCCCGCCGGTTGCTGTGCAGTTCAGAGACGCATGACGCTTCTCAGTTGTGCAGCACCGGCGGGCTTACGCCGCGCCGCTCGCTAACCAGCGCCGTTCGCTGGCTACACGAAGGAGACCCCGCCCATGACGCGCGTTCGTGTTGCGTTCGCCGTCGCGCTGCTGGCCGCGCTCGCGGTCGGGGCCGACGAGCCGAAGAAGGACAAAGACCCGCCGAAGGCGAAGGGTCCGGTGCGGCTCGACTTCAAAGCGCTGGGCGAGATGCTCACCGACCTGGGGTACGAGCCGAAAGCGACCGACAACAACTCGTTCCACAAGATCATCGCGAGCAGCAAAGAGTTCACGCACCCGGTCTGGCTGTCCCTCAGCGCGGATCAGCGGA
This sequence comes from Planctomycetia bacterium, assembly GCA_005773755.1. Taxonomy (GTDB): domain Bacteria; phylum Planctomycetota; class Planctomycetia; order Gemmatales; family Gemmataceae; genus Gemmata. The sequence continues at coordinate 4,576 of SXHE01000322.1, read as the reverse complement.
CGGTGTGGTTCTACAACTACAACAGCCTGCCCGATGGTTTCGAGAAGGCTCCCGCGGAGTCGTGGCGCAAGCTCCTCGAGAAGAACGATGACATCGTTCCGGCCGTGTTCAGCGTGGAAGAGACCAAGAAGCGGCTCGCGCTCCGCCTGCCGATACCCAACGCCGACATCACGCCCGTGCAGTTGCGCAAGACGATCACCGGCTATGTGGACACGATCCAGCAGACGAAAGCGCTGTGGAACACCGTCAACTTCCTGCCGGAAATGTCGGCAGCCGCGAAGAAAGTGCTGGCCGATCTGGGCGGCACCTGGAAGGCGAGCGAGTGGCTCGTCGGTGGGAAGAAGCAGCCGGACGCGGACGCCGAGAAGTTCTTCGCTACCTTCGACAAGGACGCGCTCACGTTCACCGTGAAGGACCAGAAGATTGAGGCGCGCGCGCGCCTCCTTGCGATGGACGGGGCGTTCTGGATCGACACCTACGACATCGCCGGCGTGCTGGGCAGCACCGGGCTGCTGAAGCTCGACGGCGGCACCATGACCCTGTGCCTGCACCCGACCATCGGCACGCGGCCGACCGAGTTCACCAGCACCGAGGCGAACAAGAACATTCTGGTGGTGTTCAAGCGGCAGAAGAAGTAACCCCAACTCACCGAGGCAGCAATGATCCGTTCGCTCGCGACGGCCGCCCTGTGCACGGCCCTCGCGCTCGGTTCCGCCGGGCGCGCCGACGATCCGCCCGCGGCCCCCAAGAAGCTCACCGGCGACGAGCTGGCGAAGATGATCGCCAAACTCAGCTACGACTCCAAGCCGCTCGACAAGACGTTCACACAGGTCATCATGGACCGGGCCGGTTGGCGCTCGGTGCTCAGCGTGTCGGTGGCCGCCGACGGGTCGCTCGTCTGGTTCGAGGCCGCGCTCACCGTCGCGTCGTTCCCCGAAGACGTGCCGGCCGCGACGTGGCGCAAGCTGCTCGCCAAGAACGAGGAACTGTTGCCCACGTCGTTCACCTTCAACAAGGACCGCAAGCGGGTGTACCTGATGCACGCGATCCCCAACGCCGACGTGACCCCGGCCGTGCTGCGTACCAACCTCGAACTGATGGACCGGACCATCGAGCAGACACAGCCGGTCTGGAAGCTCGCCAACTTCGTGCCGCCCGTCTCGGCCGACGGGTTGAAACAGCTCGACGCCCTCGCCGGCAAGTGGACCGCGACCGCGCTGAGCGATCAGGGGAAGGAACTGTCCGCGGAGGCCGCGAAGCTGTCCTTCACGTTCGAGAAGGACAAGTTCTCGCTGAGCAAGGACGGGAAGGTGATCCGCAGCGGGCAACTGGTGGCCGCGACCGCCGACGGCACCACGCGCCTCGACCGCTACGACACCGGTGTGAGCGCGCACGGCATTTACAAGCTCGACGGTGACACGCTGACCTGGTGCTACAGCACCACGGTCCGCCCCACCAAGTTCGCCGCCGACGCCAAAACCCTGACCACGCTGTACGTTCTGAAACGCGACAAGTGACGCCCGCGGCGCGCTGCATCCGACGTTCACGCGCCGAATCCGACCTGCTACAATTTGCCGAATGGCGCTATCCACTTCGCTGGTGTCACAGGTTTCCGCCTTGGTCCGTGAGCGCGGGCGCGAGTACCAGCGCAACGGGCAGGTCGACGTGTTGTCCTGCACCAAGCGGGAGGTCGCGGCCAACGTCCAGGGCGGCGAAGAGTACGAGGTCGATCTGGCGACCGAGGACCGCACGATCTACGCCTCGTGTACCTGCCCCTACGTTGCGGACAACAGTTTGGTCTGCAAGCACATCTGGGCCACGCTCCTCGCGGTGGACAACACCACCTTCGCGAGCGGCATCGTGTCGCCGCGCATCGTGATCGACGCCGGCGATTTCGACGACCTGCCGGCGTTCGAGATCCTTTCGCCGCACCCGCCGAAGGTCCCGCCCAAGCCGAAGGTCGAGGACTGGCGCAAGCAGCTCGCGAAGCTCAGTCAGGACGTCGCCCCCGCAAGCCCGTTCTCCGCGCGGCGCACGCGCCCCGCCGAGCGCCAACTGTTGTTCGTCGTGGACGGTTACGCCAGTGAGCAGGCCAAGCAGTTGGTTCTGGAGATCAACGTTCAGGAGCGCAAGAAGAACAACGAGTGGGGCAAGCCGAAGGCGCAGAACCTGTCGCGCGACCAGATCGAAGAGCTAGGGGAACCGGGCGACCGGCAGGTGCTGGCGCTCCTGGGCGGGGCCGAGCGCGGCGAGCGCTACAGCTACGGGTACGGCAGTAGCTACGGCAGCAACTACTACCGCTACGGTGCCCCCCGGTACAAGCTCGCGGGGCCGCTTCTCGACGCCGGGCTGCCGCTGATGGCCGCGTCCGGGCGCGTCCGGTTCCGTCGCGGCTCTGACCCGCACGCGCCGGCGGAACCCGTCGCGCCCGACCTCGACGCGCCGTGGCAGTTGAGTGTCGGCATCGCCCGCGACGCGACCGGCAAGCGGTGGGAGCTGTCCGGCGCGCTGCGGCGCGGCGACGAGACCCTCGCGCTCCGCGAGCCGGCGCTGATCGTGCCAGAACTGGTGTTCCACAAGGGCCGGTTCGCCCGGCTCGCGGACTCCGCCTCGTTCCCCTGGGTGCCGGTGCTGCGCCGCGCCGGGACCATCGCCGTTCCCACGACGAACGCCGACGAGTTCCTCGGCCAGTTGTTGCAAATCCCCGGCCTGCCCCGGCTCGAACTGCCCGACGAACTGCGGATCGTCGAAGAGGTCGTGCCGCCGCGCCCGCGGGTGACGGTGAAGGCCGCGAAGCCCAACCACCTGGGCGCACCGGCCGTGCTGGAAGCCACGCTCTCGTTCGACTACGCCGGCGAGATCGTGCCCGCCGGCGCGCCGGGCCGCGGGTCGTTCCTCGCGGAGGGGAAGCGGTTCCTGCTGCGCGACCCGGACGCGGAGCGGGCCGCCGCCGCGCGCCTGCACCGGGCCGGCGCGCGGCAGACCTGGATCCGCGGCAAGGACAGCCTGGAGGTGAAGCCGACCGCGCTCCCGAAACTGGTGCGCGATCTCACCACCGAGGGCTGGCAGGTCGAGGCCGAGGGGAAACTGTACAAGCAGGCCCGCGAGTTCCAACTGCGCGTGAGCAGCGGCAGCGACTGGTTCGACCTGAAGGCGACCGCCGACTTCGGCGGCACGACGGTGGCGCTCCCGCGTTTGTTGGCCGCGATCAAGAAGGGCGAGACCAGTATCGCGCTGGACGACGGCAGCGTCGGCATGGTGCCCGAAGAGTGGCTCAAGAAGTACGGCCTGATCGCCAGCATGGGCACGGTCGAGGGCGACACGGTCCGGTTCGGCAAGTCGCAGGTGGGCGTGCTCGACGCGATGCTGGCGTCGCGCCCGGAGATCACGTTCGACGAACAGTTCGGCAAGGCCCGTGACCAACTGAACCAGTTCAAGGGCGTGACCGCGGCCGAGCCGCCGCCGGGCTTTCGCGGCACGCTGCGCGAGTACCAGCGCGAGGGGTTGGGCTGGCTCCGGTTCCTCCGCGAGTTCGGCTTCGGCGGCTGCCTCGCGGACGACATGGGGTTGGGCAAAACGGTGGAAGTGCTCTCCATGCTCGCCGGCGAACGCAACGGACCGGCGCTCGTCGTCGTGCCCAAATCGCTGGTGTTCAACTGGAAGCAAGAGGCCGCGAAGTTCGCCCCGGAACTGAAAGTGCTGGAACACACCGGCATCGGCCGCGACAAGACCGGCGCGGGGTTCAAGGACCACGACATCGTCCTGACCACCTACGGCACGCTCCGCAACGACGCCGCGACGTTCGCCGGGTTCCATTTCGACACTTGCGTGCTGGACGAGTCGCAGGCCGCGAAGAACGCCAGCACCGAGACCGCGAAGGCCGTTCGACTGGTGAACGCCGACCACCGGCTGGCGATGAGCGGCACGCCCGTCGAGAACCACCTGGGCGAACTGTTCACGCTGTTCGATTTTTTGAACCCCGGCATGTTGGGGCGCGGCGCACTGGCCGTGACCGCCGGCATCGGCCGCAACCCGGACCCAGAGACGCGCGAGATCCTGGGCAAGGCGCTACGACCGTTCATCCTGCGCCGCACCAAAGACGAGGTCGCCAAAGACCTGCCCGCCAAGACCGAGCAGACCGTGTACTGCGAACTCGAGGGCGAGCAGAAGAAGCTGTACGACGAGCTGCGCGACCACTACCGCACCGCGCTCCTGTCGCGCGTCGACGCGGTCGGCATGGGCAAGTCCAAGATCATGGTGCTGGAGGCGCTGTTGCGGTTGCGCCAGGCCGCGTGCCACCCGGGGCTGATCGACAAGACCCGCGGGGCAGAGTCGAGCGCGAAGCTGGACGTCTTGCTGCCGCAGATCGCGGAGGTGATCGAAGAGGGGCACAAGGCGCTGGTGTTCTCGCAGTTCACCGGGCTGCTGAGCATCGTGCGGAAGCGGCTGGACGCGGACAAGATTCCTTACGAGTACCTGGACGGCAAGACCCGCGACCGGGCGGCCCGTGTCGAGAAGTTCCAGACCGACCCGAACTGCAAGCTGTTCCTCATCAGTCTGAAGGCCGGTGGCGTGG
>SXHE01000035.1 GCA_005773755.1 Planctomycetia bacterium | reverse complement strand
GGTATGTCAACCGCTCCCTTGCGGTCGCGGCTCGTTGAATCACCACTCGCGGGCGCGCTCTATTATTTCCGGCCAGCGTTCAACGAAACACGCATAGCACATCCCGCCTAAGAGTTCGTACCAATCGGACTCCATAAATACAGTCTCGTAATCGAGCACGTCGCTTGCGATTCCGTGCTGTTGTGCGAACTGCCGCGAGACGGTCACGCCCTGGTGGTAACGACCGTCGAGCATTAACCGCAGGAGCAAAAGGTCGGAGGCGTCGCCGGGTGGCGCAACCGAGCGAGCATCGGGAGAGGTGAGCGCACACAGTTGCGGACCGTGAACCGGGCAACGGCAAGTCATGGCACTACCTCCTATTCACGCCAGCACGCCCTTCACCACTTCGCCGTGTACGTTTGTTAGGCGGCGCTTGATGCCGTTGTGGTAGTACGTCAGCTTCTCGTGGTCGATGCCGAGCAGGTGCAGCACGGTGGCGTGGAAGTCGTACCACGCGACCGGGTGCTCCGCGACCTTCCAGCCGATGTCGTCCGTTTCGCCGAACGCGGTGCCCGGCTTGCACCCGGCACCGGCGAGCCAGCACGAGAAGGCGTACTTGTTGTGGTCGCGGCCGGTGCCCACCACATTGCCGGCGCTCTGCGCGAACGGCGTGCGGCCGAACTCCGTCGTGAAGATCACCAGCGTGTCTTTCAGCATGTCGCGGTCGCGCAGGTCGCGCACCAGCGCCGCGATGGGTTGGTCGATACGGGCGGCTTCCGCGCCGTGGTTCTCTTTTACGTTCTCGTGCGCGTCCCAGCTCGTGCGCGGCGACCCGGCGATTGGCCCGCCGCTGTACACCTGCACGAACCGCACGCCCTTTTCGAGCAGCCGCCGCGCGAGCAAGCACCGCCGGCCGCAATCGGCCGTCTTCGGGTCGTCGAAGCCGTAAGCGGTCTTCAGCTTCGCCGGTTCCTTCGATAAGTCCGCGACCGCGGGCACGGCAAGTTGCATCTTCGCCGCCAGCGCGTAACTGTTGATCCGCGCCGCGAGGTTGTCGTCACCGCCGGCGCGGTCGAGGTGCAGCGCGTTCAGCTTTTCGAGTGCCGCGCGCGAGTCTTTCTCCTCTTCCTTCGAGACGGGCTTGTCGGGGAACAGGTCGCGCACGGGCGCGTCGCCGCCGCGAAACACGACGCCCTGGTGCTGGGCCGGAAGGAACCCGTTCGACCAGTTGCTCGCGGCCCCGTTCGCGTCGCCGCGGCCGTCCGGCAGCACGACGAACGCGGGCAGGTCGTCCGCTTCGCTGCCGAGGCCGTAGCTCAGCCACGAGCCAAGCGCCGGATAGCCGTTGAACTGGAAGCCGCTGTTTTGCACGAACAGGGCCGGCGTGTGGTTCGCGCTGTCCGCGTGCATCGACTTGATGACGGTCAGCTCGTCCGCGACGCCCGCGACATGCGGGAACAACTCGGACACCCACAGCCCGCTCTTGCCGCGCTGCTTGAACTCCCAGTCCGGCTTGCGCAACAGCCCGACCTGGCCGAAGAACACGTCCGGCTTGCTGTCCGCGCCGAGCGGCTTGCCGTGCCGCTTGGTCAGTGCGGGCTTGTGGTCGAAGCTGTCGATGTGGCTCATCCCGCCGACGAGCGAAATCTGGATCGCACGCTTGGCCTTCGGCGCGTGGTGCGGTTTCGCGCCGGCAAGTTGCGGCAGAACGGCCAGCGTCCCGAGAGCAGAGCCCGACCACGAGAAAAACGAACGGCGGGACGGCAACATGGCGGCTCACTTGGGGCTGTAGTCGCAGACGGTGTGTTGCGACACCCGGGCGTAGATCATCCGCATCTGGATCTTTTCACTCAATGCGGCGCATTGCGAGAGGAAAATCGCGAACAGTTGGTCACCGCGGACTTTCTCGCTGGTCAGTTCCTTCAACGCTTCCTGTTTGATGTGCGTCACCTGCCGCAAGTAAGCGCGCAGTTCCTCAGGCTCCGTTACCTCCATTTGCTCCAGTTCAACCGTCAGGGTGCGACCAATGAAGCCCTCAAGTTGTTGTTTCTGCAACTTGTCCGCTTCCGCGGCGATCTGTTCGCGGCGGCGGCGACGCCAACCCCACACCACCAGGCCCGCGGCGACGACACCGAATAGCCCTTCCTTGGATTTCGAGAGTAGTTCCAGCGCCTGGGAGACTCGCTTGAACGCCGCCGCCGGGTCGTGGTACTTCACTACGCCCCGGTGCATCACGGCGGCGTTGTACTCCTTTGCGGCCTTCGCGGGGAGTAAGCCCGGGTACGAAGCCGGAAGGTTTGTCTCGTAGAGCGTGACGAGACTCTCGCGAACGAGGTCATCGGACGCGTCCGCTTTGGTCGCGAGCAGTGCCGTAACCGCGACGGTCCGCACCGGCTTCAGTGGGAGCGGCGTCTTGCCGTGGTAAAGCCCGCTGGGAATGGTGGTCGGCGTGAACCACGGGTGCCGCATCGCCAACCCCTCCGGATCGGGGATGTCGAGCAGCTCCAGTTCGTCGTTCCGAATGAGTTGTTCGAGTTGCGGGTTCATCCAACCCGTCGTGACGAGTGCGGCGTCGACGTTCTTGTCGGTAGCAATTGACACGAAATGGATGTCCGATTTCTCGAACGCATTCGCGGGGATGTCGTAGTGGGACAGCACCGTGGCCGAGTTGTGCCGCATGCCGGAACCCTTCAGCCCGAGTGCCACCTGGCGCCCGGCGAGGTCTGCCGGAGACTTGATGTCGTTCCTCTTGCTCTTGCGCACGAGAAAGTGAAGCGGTTCCGGGAATAGCGGAGCGACCCCGGCGATTCCGCTGGGAGTCGGCGCGTCCGTCTGAATCAGAGCGAGTTCGACCCCGCCATCGCGCAGCAGTCCGATGTTTTCCGCGCTGCCCGCCGTCTCAACGACGCGCACGGGGCGACCCGTTCGCTCCTGCAACCGCTTCGCATATTGCTCCGCGAAGGTGAAGTACAATCCGTCCTTCTTCCCCGCCGCGATGCGAATCTCCGGCGGGAGCGTTTCGCGGGTTGTGTACCACACAACCGCGTAAGTGATGCCGACGAGCAGCATGACAACGGCAAGCGGCACGAACAGGCGAAGGCGCATGAGTGAGGTTCCCTGGCGGGGATGGTGTGGACAACCTTTCATTCGCCGCGAGGCTTGGAGTATTGCGAACTTGCGATGGGTACGACTGCATTACTCCACCGTCACAAACTCGTTGCTGTTGAACAGCACGCGGCACAGCGCCTTCAGACCGTGATCGCCCACCAGTTTCGTCGCAAGCGCCAACTCTTCGGCGCGCGGGTCGCGCTGGTACACCAACTGCCACGCCCGAACCACTTGTTTCTCAACCCCGTCAGCTTCCTTCGCGATGCGAGCCGCGAGCGTGTCGGCCGTGCGCAGCGCGAAGCCGTTGTTCCACAGCGCGAGCGCTTGCAACGGCGTCGTGGTGATCGCTCGGCGCGGGGCGGCTGCCGCGGGGTCGGGGCAGTCGAAGGTGTCGAGCAAGCCCTGGTTCGCGCCGCGTGGCGTGAAGCGGTACACGCTGCGGCGGTGGAACTCCGGCCCCACCGGGTCGAACGGCTCGAAGTACGCGGTGCCGTTGAAGTTTCGCTCCTTGTAGTCGCTGAACCCCTTCCCGCCGACCTCCGGGTTTAGCAGGCCGCTGCTCGCGAGCATCGCGTCGCGCACCGATTCGCCTTCGAGCCGGTGCGATTTGTACCGCCACAACAGCCGGTTGTCGGCGTCCTTCGCGCTCGCGTCCTTGCGCGGCGCGGACGCCTGCTTGTAGGTCGCGCTCGTGACGATGAGCTTGTGCAGCGCCTTGAGGCTGTACTTCTGCTGAGCCAGTTCGCTGGCGAGCCAGTCGAGCAGTTCCGGGTGCGAGGGTCGGCCGCCGTTGAAGCCGAGATCGTTCGGCGTCTCGACGATGCCGGTGCCGAAGTGGTAGTGCCACACGCGGTTCACGATGACGCGCGCGAACAGCGGGTTGTTCGGCGCGGTGATCCATTTCGCAAGCTCACTCCGGCGCTCCGCGTCGGTGGCGTCGGGTTTCAGACCGAAGTCCGCCTTCGGGCCGGTCACGGCGCTGACGCCCGCGGGGGCGATGATCGCGCCCGGTAGCGCGAGGTCGCCGCGCGCGAGGAACCGCGTCACGCCCGGCGCTTGCGGCACGTTGGCGTACGCTCTCGTGCTGGTGGCCCGCGCGCGGAGCGCGTTCACTTCCTTCGCAACGGTCTCGTGCTGCTGACGAAGCTTCGCGCGGGTGGTGCGTTGCTCCGGTGTCAGTTTCGCGTCGAGTTCCGCGTCGGTGACGAACCCACCGCCGGCCGCGAACGACGCTTCCACCTGCTCCGCGTTCAGCGCGCGGTCGTACAGCCGCGCGACGCTGACCGTGCCCGCGAGCATCCGGTTGCCGCCGGCCGGCTCGTGCCGGCAGCCGAACACAACGACGGCCCTCTCCGCCTTGACCGCGAGCGGCCCGCGCGAAGCGTAGCCCTTGCCGTAGGGTTTGCCGTTGCGGTAGCCGGTGATCGTGCCGTCGTCCGCGAAGGTGATCGCGAAGTGAACGAACTCCTTCGACGCGTCCTTCTCCTCGGTGCCGCCGAACGACTTGTACCGCACGAACCCGTTGCTGCCCGCCATCCACTTCGCCGGCTCGTTCTCGCCGAAGACGATGGCGTCGAACTCGGTGCCGTCGGGCGTTTGCAGCGAGATTACCCCGCCGCCGCGCTGCGTGAGTGAATCGAGCTTCACCCAAGCTTCGAGCGTCTTCGCCTTGAGGTCGTAGGGCAGGGGGGCAGTGCGGAACAGCCCCTTGCCGTCGAGCACCGCGCCCGCCGCGGTCAACTTCGCGCCGGCGAGAGGCTTCGCGTGCAGCTTGCCGACGAGGTCGTCGCCGCTCTTGCGGAAGTCCCACGCCGCGACCGGGGCCGGGGCGACCGCCGCGAGCTTGCCCATGCCCTTCGCGGCGAGAGCCGCCTTGCGGGCCGGTTCCTCGATGGCCGCGAGTTCCTTCGCCAGCGCGTCGAGTTGTTGCGTCAGTCTGGCAAGTTCGGCGCTCGCCTTCGCTTCGGGAATCGCGCGCTCGCCGAACCCGACGCCGCCGAGTGAGGACGCGAGCCGGTAGAAGTCCGTCTGCGAGATCGGGTCGAACTTGTGATCGTGACAACGGGCGCAGTTCGCGGTGAGGCCGAGGAACGTCTGCGCGACCCCGCCGACGATGTCTTCGAGTTCGTCCTGGCGGGCGACCGCGCGCATCTTGTCGTCGCCGAGAACCGTGTTGTGAACGCCCGCGACGAGGAACCCGGTGGCGCGGATCGCGTCCGGGTCGCCGGGCTTC
>SXHE01000321.1 GCA_005773755.1 Planctomycetia bacterium | reverse complement strand
GACGATGTCCTCGTACTCCTCGCGCACGACGGACAGCAGCTCCTTGTAGTGTCGGAGTTGGTCGTCGTCCTTGATGAGCGAGTGGTTGCGCAGCCCGTCTTCGAGCTCCTTCATCACCATGAACGGGTTGATGTTGTCCTCGTTCGGGTGCGCCACCAGCGCGTTGCTGATCTTGTCCTGAATGTACCGCGGGCTGATGCCGAGCATCCCCTCGTGAACGGCGTCGCGCTTCAGCTCGATGACGTTGTCCTCGGTGAAGCCGGGCAGCGTCTTGCCGTTGTACAGCTTCATCTTTTGGAGCACGCTGAGGCTGGCGTGCTTGGGCGGGTTGAGCCGCGTCAACACGGCCCACATCGCGGCCACCTCGACCGTGTGCGGGGCGATGTGCTTGCCGCGCACGCGCTCCGAGTTGAAGTCCTTCTCGTAAATCTTCACCTCGTCGCGCAACCGCGTCACGTACGGGATGTCGATCTTCACGGTGCGGTCGCGCAGCGCTTCCATGAACTCGTTGTTCTGGAGCCGCTTGTATTCGGGCTCGTTGGTATTGTGCGCGACGATGTTGCCGACGCCGCACACGAAGTTGTGCAGCCCGGCGCACTCGATGTCGTACACCCACTCGTCGGCCGCCTGGCGCTCGACGAGGCGCGTTTCGCAGGTCGTGTGCCGGCCGCCCTTCTTCCCCTCGCCGGACACGAACCGCACGCGGTACGCCGGTGCTTTGCCCCCGCGTTCGGCGCGGTAGATCGAGTAGTCGTAGCCGAGCAGCGTGGCGAGCGTGCCCACCTGCGCCGCCAGAACCGGCGAGATCGTCTTGTAGTCGAAGAACTTCGCCTTGTAGTCGTCGCTCGCGGTGGCGTCGAGCAGCGCGCCAACTTTGCGCGTGCCGTCGGTGCGCATCAGTTCGTCGAAGGCGTGGCGCAGGTACGCGGAGGGAAGCCGGAACAGGAAGTCCGGGAGCCGCTTGTTGACGCTGTGCCGCCCGCAGTGGTGAACGGCGATTTCGCCGATGGCGCGGGCACTCAGGTACAGCCGCCACGCGGAATCGGTCTTCGCGCCGGCGTCGATGGAGCCGCCGCCCGTGGTGATGCGGGCGTAAGCTTGCCGCACGCGCTCCAGTTCCTCGCGGTTCGCCTGACTGATGACGATGCCCTTGTCGCCGTTGACGTGGCCCTCGGTGAGATACCATACCAGCACGGTGATGAGGTCCTTGAGCGGTTCGACATCAACAATCGGGTCATAAACCGCGCGCACCGCGGTCGCGTGGCGCGGCAGGTCGAGCCGCGCCCACCCCGCGGGACAGGGCTTGGTCATCTTCCCGCCGGTCGCGGTCACGGCCGCTTCCTCGCGAACGAAACCGGGGATGCCTTCGAGAATATCGACCGTCTCCAGCGGGTTCGCGAACACCGCGTCCATCGCGCGAACGGCCATCACCTCGTGCTTGTCGTCCGGGTAGAACTCCTTGCCCGTCCGGTCGTAGATCGAGTGGTTCGGCGTCGTTTCGACCGCGCCCCACTTCTGTGAGGTTGTGAGCATCCGCCCGCTGAACTTGTGGCGGATCACCCGTCGCGTCGGCGTCCAGTCGGTGCGCCCGGTGGCGAAGTCGTGCGCCAGCACTTCCAGCCCAACTGCGCTGTCGCCGAACTGGTCGTACAGCCCGGCGAGCGTCGTCCACGAGGCCGCTCCGTCGTACCGGTACGCGATGGGTGTGTTGCCCGCCACGCTGTGCCCGAGAATGACCTCGTCGATGTCGGTCTGGGCGAACTTCTTCGGCTTGATCTTGTGTTCCTGGCTCGCGCCGAGCAGGTCGTAGAGGAACGCCACGTCCAGTTTCAGCACCTCGATGAACTCGACGATGCCGCGGTTGGCGATGTTCAGCTCGCCGTCGAAGTTGAACGCGCGGGGGTCCGAGTCGGAGCCGTACTCCGCGATCTTGCGGTAGTTGATGTCGCCGGTCAGCTCGGTGCTGTCCTGGTTCTTCTCGTCCTTCGGCTGGAAGGTGCCGATCCCGATGCGGTCCTTTTCGGACAGCACCAGTCGGTACACCTTCACCTCGTGATCGAGCATCTTGAGCCAGTCGCCGTCGTACTTCGCCAGCCGGGTCTTGTACTCGAACCGGCTGTACGGGCTGAGGTCGCCCTTGATCTTGATCTCGTAGGGGTGCGGCTTCTTGCACTGGTCGTTGAGCATCGTGAGCACCTGGGCGCGGTGTTCCTCGGGGACCAGTTGCAGCGGTTCGCCGTGCATCGGGTCTTTCGACCACCCCTTCCCGTCCTCGTCCTTCCACTTGAAGCTGAACAACTGCCCGGCGTCGGAGCGGCTGTACTCTTCCAGCCCGCGCTTGAGCAGCCGCGCGATCGTGCTCTTCGCACTCCCGACCGGACCGTGCAGCAGGATCACCCGGCGCTCGGTGCCGTAGCCCAGCGCCGCGCTCTTGAACGTGTTGACGAGCTGATTGAGCGAGCGGTCCAGGCCGTAGATGCCGTCGCCGTGCCGCGACGCGAAGTCGGTGAAGAACTTGTACCGCGGCATCTTGTCCTTGTTCTCGTACACGTCCTCGACGCCGTGCGAGAGGATCATGTCGTACAGCCGCTGGTACGCGGTGCGGGTGACGCCGGGGCTGGCGAGTACCGTGTTCAGGTAGTCCGAGAACGTGCCCTCCCAGTGGAGCTTCTTGTACTCGGTGGTGTCGAGGTGGGTGCGCAGGGTATCGAGAATCGCCGTGGCTGTGGTCATGTGTGTACGAGACCTCCGTGAGCGGCGCGAAGCACCGCGATGGGTTCGGAGCAACCGACACCGCTCGTGGCCCCCGCGTTCGGATCGGGAGGGGCCGAAAGTGCAGCTCGGGCGAGCCGCGGCGCGAGCGGAAAAAGGGGCGCGCAGGTTTCCCAGGGTATCGGGTCCACCGCGCTCCCGCAAGTCCACGCGCCCGCTGCGTTCCCAACGCTACCGCATTCTACCCGGCCGCACTGTCTCACTCCAAGAGGAGAAGGCCCCGCGCAACTCGCCTTGCGCGGAGCGATTACTTAACGTAGACTCCCGACGCACGGCGGCGCGCCCTTGCCCGCTCGCGAACAATACCCGTGTTCGGTTTTCGGTCCCCCTCACGGACGAAGGAGATTCACATGCGGAACTTACTCGCGCTCGTCGGACTCTTGGTGCTCGGCGTCGCCGGCCTCGGCTGGTATCTGGGCTGGTACAAGTTGAACGTCACCCGCACCACCGACGGCAACCTGCAGATCAACACGACCGTGGACACCAAGAAGGCGGAAACCGACTCGGCCGCGTTCTTCAAGAACGCCTCGACGGTGATCGGCAGTCAGATCGAGAAGTCCGGTCAGAGCGCGCCGCCGGAAGGCACCCCGGGCGCGACCCCGGGCCCCGGCGCGCAGGGGTCCACATTCAACCCGCTCGCGCCGACCGCGCCGGCAACACCACCCGCGCCGGGCAACACCGGCGCGAACCCCATCAAGCTGATCGCCCCGAAGTAACACGAGACTGAGCCGCTTGCCTTCTGTAGCCGGGGTCTGTGACCCCGGTGCGGCGCGTGTCGCACCGGCCTCACCGAAGCCGACGCAAAGGGAATACGCGCTCGGGTGTGGCCTTTCGTGCGCTTCTATCGGAGTCGTGGCCCGAAGACGCGACACGCGATTGTGAAAGTGCGTCAGCCGCGCTTGAACTGTTCGTCCCACTCTGGCAACTTGTCGCG
>SXHE01000320.1 GCA_005773755.1 Planctomycetia bacterium | reverse complement strand
TGGTGCTAACACGGCAAACGGTTTTTTGCCGCTACCGACATCGAATCCCGAACACCCACACCTGTACACTCAACCTCATTAGCCCACAACCTGATGAGGTGTTCCATGAACGCAGAACCCGTGGTGCCGCGCGACCCGCAGGTGCAAGCCCTGACGACCGCGCTCGCCGCCCCGTTCGAGCCGCGCGAGGTGAAGTACAAGCCCCAGATGGTGAAGAACAACCGGTGTCTGGCGATGGCATACATCGACGCCCGGCTCATCCAGGACCGGCTCGACGAGGTGCTCGGCGTCGAGAACTGGGAGGACGGCTACCGCATCCTGCCGGACGGCTCGGTCGTGTGCCGGCTCCGGTGCAAACTTGGCGACCGGTGGATCGCCAAGACCGACGTGGGGTCGCCCAGCGAGCAGCCCGACGGCGGCGACCGACTGAAAGCCGCGTTCTCCGACGCGCTGAAGCGGGCCGCGGTCAAGTTCGGGATCGGCCGCTACCTGTACCGGCTCCCGGCGCAGTGGGTCGATTACGACCCGGTAAAAAAGCAGATCGTACAGGTTCCGCAGATGCCCGCATTCGGGCTGCCGAAGGCGAAGAACGCGCCCACTCCCGCGAAGCCGCAAGCGGCCCAATCGCCAAAGGTGGAAGCGCCCGCGAAGCCACAACCGACTGAGGCCGAAGCGCCGAAGTCGATCTTGCCTTCGAACGGGCAGGAGTTGCACCGCCGGTTGCAGGATTACGACGCGAAGCTCGCGGCCCAGAAGCTTTGCCAGCGCGGGCAACTGCTGGCGCACGTCACACAGGCCGGCGTGAAGGCCGGATTCACCGCGAACATGTCCGACTGGACCGGCCCGGCGATCCCGTTCGCGGTAGATGCCGTGAAGGAGTTCGAACAGTCGGCACGACAGGCGAAGCCGGAACCCCGGACCGCGGCGTGAGTTGCGCGCCGCTCGTGGTTTCGCACTCGCTCGCGAAGCCACGAGCGGCTTTGGCTTATTTCGCGCGCAAGGCTTGCACCGGGCGGCGTTTCTCGGACAGAATAGCGAGTGTGTCTCACCGCGCCCTCTGTCCGAATCGAACCACCCATGCTGCCTTTTCGCTCCAAACTGTTCGCGTTCGCAGCGGCCCTCGCCGCTCTCGTCGCGTGCGCGGGCGGCGCGGAGGCCGGGTGGGTGACGTTCAAGAACGACACCAACAAGGCGATCACCGTTCAGGAGTTCGTGGTCATCAACGGGAAGAAGATCAGCGGCAAGCCGACGAAACTGCTGGCGGGCGAATCCTTCCGCGAGTTCCAGAACACGCCGGGCTTCAAGACGTACGAGATACTCGACGCGGGCACCCCACCCCAGTCGCTCGCGAACGCCCGCCTCGACTGCCGCGCGGACATGCAATCGTTCTCGGTGGTCACGGTCAACGGGCGCACCGGCGTGATCCCGGTGCAAGAACCCAAGAAGAACTGACCACTCGTGCAAACCAACAAGAAGGCCGCCACACCAGTGGCGGCCTTCTGTGTTTCGGACAACCACCCCGCGCGTGCACCGTTCGGCCGCTCTTCCGACACCGTGATGATTCCGGCTGCTTCCGGTGCTTCCGCTGCTTTCAGGACGGAGTGGGCAATCGGCTGCAACAGGTGGAAGATCGGCCGGGTGCCCCCGCGAGCACGGAAAGACACAAGCCGGGTTTTTCTGCTGCGCGGTTCGTGGTCGGTCGGCTACAGTAGCCCTTTTCCACGGCTCTCCCCGCTGGGTCCGACATGAGTGCTGCCCCTCCGTTCGATGCCCGCCCGACGCGCGTCCGCTACTCCATGCTGTTCCTTTTCTGCGCGCTGTCGATGATTACCTACATCGACCGCGCGTTCTGGGGGAGCGCGCAAGAAGACATCCGCAAAGACTTGGGGCTGCGGTCCGTGGCCGACCTCGCGGTCGCGCTCTGGGCGTTCCAGCTCGCCTACGCGCTGTTCGAGGTGCCGACGGGCTACCTAGGCGACCGGTACGGCCCGCGGAAGACGCTCATCCGCATTGTCCTCTGGTGGTCGTTCTTCTTCTGCCTCACCACGACCGTCGGCTACCAGATCGGCAGTTTCGCGATGGCCGGCGTGACGGGGTTGGTGATCCTGGTCATATTCCGGTTCTTGTTCGGCGTGGGCGAAGCCGGTGCGTACCCCAACATCGCGCGCGGGCTGTACAACTGGTTCCCCATGTCGCAGCGCGGGACCGCGCAGGGCGCGGTGTGGATGTCGGCCCGGTTCATGGGCGGATTGACGCCGCTCATCTGGCTGTGCCTCGTCGACCCGCAAATGCTTGGGCTGCACTGGAAAACGGGATTCTGGCTGTTCGGCGGGGTCGGGCTGCTGTGGTGCGCGATCTTCGCGCTCTGGTTCCGCAACACCCCGGAGGAGCACCCCAGTACCAACGAGGCGGAGCGCAAACTGATCGCGACGGACCGCGGCCCGGCGGAACTGCACAGCGGCGTGCCGTGGCGGAAGATCTTCGGCAGCCGCAACCTGTGGTTCGTGTGCGGCATGTACGTGTGCATCAACTACGGCTGGTACTTCTTCATGTACTTCCTGCCGGACTTCTTGAAGAAGCAGTTCGCCGGGCAAACCGCGACGCTGGAAGATCGGGCCATCATGGCGCTGCTCGCCGGCGGGCCGCTGCTGGTCGGTGTGTTCGGCTGCTTGCTCGGCGGCATCCTGACCGACCGGCACGTGAAGCGGACGGGCGACCGCAAGTGGGGCCGCAGCCTGTACGGGGTGATCGGGTTCACAGGCGCGGGCCTGTGCTACGTCGTGGCGATCATGGGCGCGCGGAGCGGGAACATGTGGATGTTCGCGGCCGGGGTCGCGATGTCCGGGTTCTTCAACGACCTGACGATGGGCGCGTCGTGGGCCGTGTGCCAGGACATCGGCCGCCGCTACGCGGCCATCGTGTCCGGGTTCATGAACATGATCGGCAACCTGGGCGGGGTGACGACGCTGATCGTGACCGCCCAGATCATGCAGGCCCAGATCGACGCGATGGCGCTCGCGGTCGGCGCGAGCGCAGACACCGACGCGATCCGGCGCGCGGGCGAAATCCGGGGCTACATCATCAACCTGTCGCTCTACGCGGCGGCGTACTTCATCGGCGTGTTCTTCTGGCTGATGATCGACGCCCGCAAACCCATCGTGCCGGACGAGGACGAACCGAAGCCGACTGTGTGAGCCGCGCGCGGCTTCGCCGGCGCTACACCAGCGCCGGCACTTCGTTGGGCACGTCCTCGGTGTACGCGCACACGCTCACGGTGCCGTCGAGCACCGTGAGGTAGTGGCACGGCTTCTCGGTCCAGCACCCGCTATTGAAGTAGTGGACCGGCCCCGCGGTGTTGGCGACCGGCAGGTGCGTGTGCCCGCAGCACACCGCGTCGCACCCCAACTTCGCCGCGTACTTCACCGCGTCGTGTTCGATCTTCTGGGCGCACCGCAGGAACGTCTTGCTCCGTTTCTTGGCGAGCTTCGCGAAGTAGTGCGACTTGTCGACACGCTGGAGGAAGTGGTACAGCCGGTCGGCCATCCAGGTGAGGACCGGGTAGCGGGTGATGAACTGGTCGAACCGGTGGCCGTGGAGGAACAGCAGTTTGCGCCCGCCGCTCTCGACGATCATCTCGTCGGCACAGCGCACGCCGAGTAGGTGCGACACGATCTCCGCGGGGCCGTCGTGGTTGCCGTTGATCCAGACCACCTCGATCTCGTCCGAGAGCCGCCGCAGTTCGGACAGGATGCCCCAGTGGTGCTTCTTCAGCCTTCGGAAGTCGATGGAGTCGAACACGTCACCGTTCAGAATGAGCCGCTGAGTTCGCATTGCCCCGCGGCGCACCTCGCCGAGGAAGTGAACGAGGTACTTGGCTTGACAGTTGTCGCTACCGAGGTGGATGTCGGAAATCACAACGGCGTCGTACACGGTGCGGCCCTAGTGCAGTTTCATGCGGATAGTTGTGCGAGGGGCTCCAAGTGTTCGCATCCGTAGTAGTCGCACACCCGAGTTCGGACCGCGTGGGCCGCGAGCAGTCGCTCCGGCTCGACGATGGCCTTCTTGCCGTGCGCCCACTTC
>SXHE01000319.1 GCA_005773755.1 Planctomycetia bacterium | reverse complement strand
TCGGCCTTGTTGCCGGGGTCGCCGACCGGAACCACCTCGGGGTTCGCGGCTCGCGCCGCCCCGTGCGTCGCGAGCGCGAACCCGATTGCGAACAGTACCGCGTGAAAACGGCCAAGACTCATGATGCACTCCAGTTTCGGAACCGTTGCCCCGATTCAAGGCTGTAAGGTATTGGATTCGGAAGGCTCTTCGAGCGCGGGTCGCGACGCGCGGTCACTTCAACACGCCCTTGACGACGGTGCCGGCCACGTCGGTGAGGCGGTAGTCGCGCCCGCTGTAGCGGTAGGTGAGTTTCTCGTGGTCGAGGCCCAGCAGGTGCAGGATGGTCGCGTGCAGGTCGTGGACGTGAACCCGGTTCTCGACCGCGGTCAGCCCGAACTCGTCGGTCGCGCCGTAGCTCGTGCCGGCCTTCACCCCGCCGCCGGCCATCCACACCGTGAACCCGTAGTGGTCGTGGTCGCGCCCCTTCGCCCCTTCGGAGGTCGGCGCGCGGCCGAACTCACCGCCCCATATCACCAGCGTCTCGTCGAGCAACCCGCGCCGTTTGAGGTCGGTGAGCAGCGCCGCGATCCCCTGATCGCACGCCTTCGCCAGCACCGCGTGCCCCTTCACGATGTCATCGTGTCCGGTGTCCCAGGCGATGTCGTAGCCGTCGATCGAGTGAGACAACTGAACCGCCCGGACGCCCTGTTCCACCAGCCGCCGTGCGAGGAGGCAGCCCTTCGCGAACTCGCCGGGGCCGTATAGTTCCAGCGTCTCCTTCGTCTCCCCCGCGGTGTCGAACACCTCCGGCACCGCGGTCTGCATCCGGAACGCCAACTCCATTGAAGCGATGCCCGCCTCCAACTGCGCGTCCTTCTCCGACCGCTCCAGGTGCAGTCGGTTGAGGCGCGCGACGAGGTCGGCTTGCTGGCGCTGCGCGTCGGGCTTGAGTGCCGGGTTGCGCAGGTGCCCCACTACCGCGTCCGGCTTCATCTGGGCGATGTTCACCTAGGTGCCGGCGTAGGCACCCGGCAGGAACGCGCTGCCCCAGTTGGCGAGCGTGCCGCGCGGTTGCGCCCGAGGCGACATCGACACGAACCCGGGCAGGTTCCGGTTCTCGGAGCCCAAGCCGTACACGAGCCACGATCCCATGCTCGGGCGCGTCGGCTGGATGTGCCCGAGGTTCATCATCAGGATCGCGCCGGCGTGCTCCGGGATGTCGGTGTGCATCGAGTGGACGAAGCAGATGTCGTCCACCTTCTCGGCCACCTTCGGGAAGATGTCCGACACCCACCTCTCGCACTTGCCGTACTGCTTGAACCCGAACGGCGACGGCATCAGCCCGTTCTTGGTGTTGCGAAGCGATTTCCGGTCGACCAGCGCCGGGCGCTGGCCGGCGTTCTTCGCGAGCGCCGGCTTGTAGTCGAACGTGTCCACCTGCGACGGACCGCCGGGCATGAACAACTGAATGATCCGCTTCGCCTTCGGCGCGAAGTGCGGCGCGCGGGGCGCGAGCGGCGACGCGGGCACCAGCGCTTCGGCGGCCGACAGCCGGCCCGCGTCGGCGAGTGCCGCGGTCAGGCCGAGGGTGCCGAACCCGGCCCCGAGGCGGTTCAGGAACTGGCGCCGCGACGGGGCCGCAAGGGCCGCTCGAACGGCCAACTCGTGAGCGCGGAACTTCATCGCACTTCTCCGCTCAGCGGGACTGCATGAACTCGTAGGAACTCAGGAGCGCTTGCGCGTACCGGGGCCACATCTCGGCTTCCTCACCGGCACCAAGAAAAGCCTTCGCGACCTTTCGCTCCTCGTCGGTCACAGGGCGACCGTAGAGCAGCGCGTACGCTCGGTCGATTCGCGCGTCGATGGTCGCGGCCTCGCGCGTCAGCCGTGCGGCGAGCGCCTTCCCTCTCGCGGTCATGAACGGGCTGTTCAGCAGGAACAGCGATTGCTGCGGAACCGTACTCGACGACCGCTCCGACACGGTGGCCCGCGCGGAGGGGAAGTCGAACAGCCGCAGGAACTCGTCCGACGGCAACTTGTCCCCGTTGCGGCTGACGGCCGCGTACAGGGTGCGGCGCTGGCTCGTGAGGATATCGCGCACGGACGCCCCGCCCGCGGTGCGGTCCAGTTCGCCCGTGACCGCGAGCACGCTGTCGCGCCACGCTTCCACTTCTAACCGGTGCGGCGACATCCGCCAGAGCAGGCGGTTGTCGCCATCGATCCGGAAACTGTCCGCGTCGAACCGGCTGCTCTGGCGGTACGTGTCCGAGAGCAAGAGGAGACGGTGCAATTTCTTCAGCGACCAGCCATCTTCGACGAACCGCGCCGCGAGCCAGTCGAGCAGTTCGGGGTGACTCGGCTTGTCACCGAGCAGGCCGAAGTTGCCCGGCGTGGTCACGAGCGCCCGTCCGAAGTGATGCTGCCAGATGCGGTTGACCATCACGCGCGGCGTCAGCGGGTTCGTCGGGCTGGCGATCGCCTCCGCGAGTTGCAACCGGCCGCTGCCCTTCGTCCACGCGACCGGGTTCGGGCCGGCCAGCGCGCGAAGGAACCGTCGCGGAACGAGCGGCCCCGGCTTCCGCGGATCGCCGCGAAGGGCGAGGTTCATGTCCGCGGCACCGGCGTCTTCGACCGCATGGATGCGCGTGAGCGGTGGCGGGGCGCTGGCCTTCAACCGGGCAACTTCCGCCTCCAGTTGTTTTCGCTCGGATGCGTCGGCGTGAGCGGGGAGTATTTTCAGCGCGGCGTTCGCCGCGTCGAGCGCCTTCTTGTGTTCGTCGGCACGCTTGAGAGCTTCCGGCGGTGCGGCGGCGCGGTCCACCGTCTTCGTGTTGTTGAACACCGCCGCGAGCGAGTAGTAATCGGCTTGCGGAATCGCGTCGAACATGTGGTCATGGCACCGCGCGCAACTGACCGTGAGCGCGAGGAAGCTGCGAGTCACCGTGTCCACGCGGTCGTCGAGCGTCTCGGCCTTCGCCTTCGCCACGCTCTCCGGGTCGCCACCGTCGGAAATGTACGTCGGGCCGACCGCGAGGAACCCGGTGGCGACGGCCTCGCGCCCGCCCTCGATCAGGTCGCCGGCGATCTGGAGCTTGACGAATTGGTCGTAGGGCACGTCGTCGTTGAGCGCCTTCACCACCCAGTCGCGGTAGCGCCAGGCTTCGGGCAGCGGGGCCGGGTCGAGGAAGCTGCCGTGCCCGTCGCTGTGCCGCGCCACGTCGAGCCAGTGCCGGCCCCAGCGCTCGCCGTAGTGCGGCGACGCGAGCAACCGGTCGATCAGTTTCGGGTACGCGTCCGCGGAGTTGTCGCTGACGAACGCTTCGACCTCTTCCGGCGTCGGCGGCAAACCGAGCAGGTCGAGCGACGCGCGGCGAATCAGGGTGCGTTTGTCGGCGGGCGGGGCCGGTTTCAGCCCTTTCGCGGTGAGAGCGGGGAGAATGAACCGGTCGATCGGGTGGCGCTTGCGGTCGGCTCCGGTGAGTGCCGGCGGCTCGGTCACCTTCAGCGGTTGAAACGCCCAGTGTTTGAGGCGCTCCGGGGTAAGAACGCCGACCTCCGCGTTCACGACCGGCTTGACCGTGGTCGCGGGCCAGGGCGCGCCCATTTCGATCCACTTCGTCAGCGTCGCGACCTCGTCGGCGGGGAGCTTTCCGGTCGGCGGCATCTCCAAGCCGTCGTACCTAACGGCCTTCAGGATCAGGCTCGCCGCGGGTTTGCCGGGCACCATCGCCGGGCCACTATCGCCGCCCGTGAGAATTGCGTCGCGTCGGTCGAGCGTCAGCCCGCCTTTCGGCTTCTTCGTCGCTTGACTGTGACAGGAGTAGCACCGAGCGGACAGGATCGGCCGAACCTTGTTCTCGAAGAACGCGAGTTGGTCGGCGGTTGGTTCACCGGCGCGAGCTGCAATCGGCACGCAAACAAGGAGAACGACCGCAACAGTGAAACGCTGAAGCATAACGCGACCCGTGGCGGTGCGGTGAGGGCAGGTTGAGTCGGCGGGGGTTCTCATTCAGAGTATACCCACTCCGCGATGCGGCAGATAAGGTAAACGGACCGGACACCACCGTATCCTGCCGGGATTAACAAGGCACGCACGTTCGTCCGCCCCTCTTGCCCGAGGAGCGGCGGACACTGGACGGCCGGCCGCCGACACCGCAACCGGCACAGGAGCCATCAGGCTCCGGTGGCCCCTCAACCTCGAAACGTAACCGTTCAACGCAAGACGGTATCACGCCCGCGCCGCGTGGGCGCGGCGCGCGAACGAACGAAAGTAACCGATTTGATCGACGCTGATCGCGTCGGCCGGGATCGTGAGCACGGTGCCGTCGAGGTGCAGCACGGTCCAGGCGTCGCCGGCGCGGAACACCTGAAAGATGCCGTCCAGCGGCAGCACCCTCTCTTCGCCGCCCGTGCGCAGTTCGAGCGCGGTGTCAGTCGCGACCAACTCGACAGGCCGGCCGCGGCGCGCGACGACGTCCCACAGGAACGCGAACAGTCCGCTGTACGCGACTGTCGGGATAATCAGCAGCAGCAGAAACCAGCGCGCCGCGGTAGCGCAAAGGTACAGCGCGCCGACCCCGAATCCCACGGTGCCGGCCATCGCCGGCAACCACTGCGGCAACTCGACGCGCAACCGCTGCCGCCGCGACAGCGCGTAAGTGAGGTGAAAGGGGATCATGCAGCGCCCGCCCGGTGGCTACTCCGGCAACGTTGGTTCCGACCGCGACCCGTGCCACAGGGTCAAGACCTCGACCCGTTTCTCGGCTTCGATCACACGGTAGAAAATGCGGTACGCGCCGCACCCGATCTCGCGGGCGCGACCGGTCTGATCCCGTTCGTACAGGGGACCGATGAATGGGAAGCGAGCCAACTGCTCGATGTGATCCAGAACGGCGAGCCGCAACGATTCTGCAGCGGTTGGGTTGCGTTCGTTCAGGTAGCGCACAGCCGACTCGAAATCGGTTAGCGCGGGGTCGGTCCAGACTATTTGGAAGTCCACGTCTCGGACCTCCGCTTGACCTCGTCGTGCGGAACGATGCGCCCGGCATCGGCGGCGGCCTCGCCGCGACGGATCGCGGCCAGGATCGCGACCGCCTCGCTGATCTCGTCCAGCGTCGCGGACTCCGACATCCGCTGCACCGCTTCCATCACGCGCTGTTTGTCCGACATCGTTCCGCCCCCTGTCAGGCGCTTGGTTCTTCCAGGTAAGTGTACCCTTCCAGCCCGGCCTCGTAGAACCGCAGGAACTGGCGGGCCTCGGCCGCGGTGATGCGGCCGTGCTTCACCGCCTTCTCCACGTCCTTGCGCATCCGGTCGGTCAACTTCTCCGCGCTGTACTGAACGTAGGCGAGCACCTCCGTCACCGTGTCGCCCTTTACCACGCTGTCGATGCTCGCGGTGCCGTCGTCCTCAAGTGAGACGTGGACCGCGTTCGTATCGCCTAGCAGGTTATGCAGGTCGCCGAGGATTTCTTGGTACGCGCCGAGCAAGAACGCGCCGAGGTAGTACGGCTCGTTCCCGACGTGCGGGTGCAGTTCCAGCGTGTTGCGCACGTCGCGCAGGTCGATGAACTGGTCGATCTTGCCGTCCGAGTCGCAGGTGATGTCGCCCAGTACCGCGCGACGGGTCGGCGCTTCCGTCAGCCGGTGGATCGGCATCACGGGGAAGAGCTGCTTGATCGCCCAGCTGTCGGGGATCGACTGAAAGAGCGAGAAGTTGCAGAAATAGGT
>SXHE01000318.1 GCA_005773755.1 Planctomycetia bacterium | reverse complement strand
CCGAAAACTACCGTCGGCAGCACCATACTGCCAGAATCAATTACTGCACCCGCCGGAGGTTCTGATACGGTTCCCAGGAAATAGCGGCCGTTGCGCGCCGCTATTTCCTGGGAACCGTATCAGAAGGGTCTCGTCGGTAATCGCGTCGAGCCAGGCGCGGCGCTCGGCGGGGTCTGTCACCGCTCCGGGACCTCGCGCAGCGGGAGCGGTGGGGAGGTCCACGGCATGTTGAGGAACGGGTTCTGCTTGCCGCCGCTGGCGCGGCGCACCTCGCTGAACGCCACCGAGTACAGGTGGTGAACGTACAACTGGCGCTCGTACGGGTCGAACGGGACGCCCTCGCCGGCGTTCAGCCCCTTCAGCAGCCCCGAGGTGAAGTGGCCGTTCTCCGCCGAGCCGCCGGCCACCTCGTAGGACATCGCCGCCGACATCACCGTGACGCCCACCGTGTCGTCGGTGAGGGCGCGGGTCAGGTCGTCGGTCGCCGGGCGGAACGACTTCACCGCGCCGGCCGAGTGGCACGCGTCGAGGATCAACAGCACCGGGCACTCCACGTCCGCGAGCGCCTTGCGCAGGTCGTCGCCCGACAGCGACTTGCCCTTCAGGTCCTTCGAGATGTCGGCCTCGCGGGTGAGCAGGTAGTAGGTGTCGCCCTGCTTGACGCCGTGGCCGGCGAAGAACACTACGAGCAGGTCGCCGGGCTTCACGGCCTTGCGCGCGTCGGCCAGCGCCTTCAGGACCCGCTCGCTGGTGGCGTCCTTGTCGAGGATCAGGTCGCCCTTCGCGGTTCCGAAGCGGTTGTCCTTGCCGACGCACTTGGTTTCGAGGGCGTCGAAGATGGACCGGGCGTCGTTGGCCGCGGCCCCGAGTTTGAGGCCCGCGTCGTCGTACTGGTTGATGCCGACGCACACACGGTGAATGGTCGGCTGTTTCCCTTCGGCCTTCGGGCCGCGCACCAGCACCGGTTCGGACAGGCCCGCGCCCTCGTCGGTGCGGACCAGCACCTTTAGCTCGTGCGCGCCGGGCGGGACCGCGATCTCGTACACGCCCTCCGGGGCTTTGGCGGCGTCCGCGGCCCACAGCCCCTGTCCGTCCGGGAGCGGGCGGCCGTCGAGCAGCACGCGCATCGCCAGAACCGGCTTGCCGGCGGTGCCGGGGGTGGCGCTCGCCCTCACCTTGACGGTCGCGCCGCGCTGCTCGACCACTTCGAGCTTGGCCTTCGGCGGCAGGATGCGCTCGACCTCCGGGGCGACCACGCTCAGCGCCGCGACCGCGTCCGCGACCGACCCCTTTTCGAGCGCCAGCTTGATGACATCGGGGCGGCGGAAGTGCTTGGAGTACCGCTCGGCCGCGTGGTAGGTGACCAGTTCGTTCGGCCCGTTGTGGACCGCCCAGCCGATCAGCTTGTCGCCGCCGGGGCTGCCCGCGTAGTACCCTTCGGGGGTCCACGCGACCCACTCGCCGTTGGCGCGCACGAGGCTCAGCATCGGGAACCGTGAGCCGTCGGTGCGGTACACGGTGAGCCGGTGCGTTCCGGTCGGCGCGACGACGTAGCGGCCGTCGGGCGACGACACCATGTCGCGGTGGTCGGTCGTGGTCGGGAGCCACGCGGCGACCAGCTTGCCGTCCGCGCCGATCAGCCGGGCGTGCGCGCCCATGCGATCCGTGTCGTCGTGCGTGGCGTAGGCGACGAGTGGCGGGTCGTCACCGTTGGGCACGAGCGTGACGGCGCGCCGCGCCGCGGGAATCTGCACCGCGGGCTTCCCGGCCTGTTTCACCCGCACGTCGGTGAACGTGCCCGCGCCCATCGGGTACTCGACGCTCCAGTCGCCGTGCTTGAGGCGGCGCAGGTCGAACGCGGCCGGCACCAATTTCGCGACCGGTTCAACGGCCTTCAGGTCGAAGCCGTACTTCAGGTCCGCGGGCTTGGTGTTGAACGGGTTGGCGAGCGGGTCGTCGGTCCACGCGAGGGCGGGCGCGGCCGGGTCGGTGGCCCAGCCCACGACGGTCGGAACCGGCGTGCGCGACCCGCACCGCGCGACCACGGCCCCGGTGCTCAGGTTGTAAATGGCGACCTCCAGCCCGCGGGTGACGGTCGTCGCGGCGAGGTCGCCGGTCTCCGACGCGGTCCCGTAGGGGGCGTACATCCCGCGCGTGCCGGTGTCGCTGAACCGGCGCACGGCCTTGCCCGCGTTGGGGTCGATGACGACGCCGAACGCGCCGATCCCGTCGCCTTTGCCCAGCCCGCCGTGACCGGAGACGAACAGCTTGTCCGCGGCCAGGTAGCGGAGCGTGACCGCGACGCTGTGCTGTTCCAGTCCCGGCGCGAGGTCACCGAACTGCCACGACTTGAGGAGCTTCCCGTCGGGGGCGACCAGGTCGATGCCGCGGCCGTTCATGCGCGCGCCCCAGGCCCGCGCGAAGTGCGAGCCGTCCGGTGCCCAGGCCAGCCCGTCCGAGCGCCCGCCTTCGGTGTAGGTGCCGGTCTGCTTCCACTTGGCCGGGGCGGTGCCCGACACGTCCCAGATCATCCCGCGCCCGCGGGCCTGCGCGACGACCAGCTTGTCGCCCGCGCCGGACAGCGCGACCTCGTCGGCCCCCGGCTTGAGCGCGACCGGCACGCGCGTCGGCGTCAGTGCCTTCTCGTCGACCTTCGGCCCCACGGCCTTCTTCACGCCGTCGAGCAGGTAGACCGACGTGGTGGTGCTGATCGCGAGGCGGTTCCCGTCCGCGGAGAACCCGACCGCGGTGACGACCGCGCCCGGTTCCATGACGACCCGCCGCACGCGCCGCGCGGCCACGTCTACCACGACGAGCTGCGTCTTCTGGTTGATGTCGCCGAACACCTTCGGCCCGCCGCCGACGGCGACGAGCGCGCCGTCGGGTGAAACGGCCGCGACGCTCCAGCGGTTCGTATCGGCCCCGTTGTCGCGGCCGTACGGCGGGAGCCGCAGGATGTCGACGCGCTCGCCGCTGCGCGTGTTCCACACCTGAACCGAGTAGTCCCAGCCGACGGTGACGAGTTTGGACTGGTCTTTGGTGAACGCCAGCCCCACGATCGGGCGCGTGTGCGCGCCGGGGTCGAACGCGAGCGTGACGCGGGCCATCTCGCCCTTCTCCGCGTCCTTCGGATCGACGGGCACCTCCGGCGTCTTGTTCTTGTCCTTGTCCTTGTCCTTCTTCTTCTCCTTGTCCTTCTTCTTGTCCTGCCCGGTCGCGTGGGGCGCGTCGATGTGAGTGATCGCCAGTCCGGTAAGGGCGGCGAGCAACAAGGCGAATGCGATCCGGGACATGATCGAACTCCGCGCGGGTGTCGAGGCAGATCGGGCTGATTTCTTACTGTAGCCGGGGCCTGTGACCCCGGTGCTGAGTGAACCGCGTAGCGCCGGCCGCACAGTCATGATTTCGGAGGTACGGTCCGGTTCGCGTGG
>SXHE01000317.1 GCA_005773755.1 Planctomycetia bacterium | reverse complement strand
TGGCGATGGGCGCGCGGGTCGCGGAGAACGGCTTCTACTACTTCTTCACCGTTTTCGCACTCTCCTACGGCACGCAGCACCTCGGCTTGTCGCGCGGGCTGCTGATCGAGGGCGTGACGCTGGCCGCGGTCGCGTCGCTGATCGCGACGCCGCTGTTTGGCGCGCTGTCGGATCGCGTCGGCCGGCGGCCGGTGTACCTGGGCGGTGCGGTGTTCCTCGCGTGCTTCGCGTTCCCGTTCTTCTACCTGATGGGCACGCGCGAACCGGGCCTCGTGTACCTCGCGCTGGCGGTGGGAATGGTCGGGCACGCGGCGATGTACGGCCCACAGGCGGCGTTCCTGTCGGAACTGTTCGGCACGCGCGTGCGGTACACCGGCGCGTCGCTCGGCTATCAGCTCGCGGCCCCGCTGTCCGGCGGGGTCGCGCCCTTGATCGCCACCGCGCTCCTCGCGTGGAGCGGCGGCGCACCGTGGCCGGTGGGTGTGTATCTCGTCGGCATGGCGCTGGTCACGATGGTCGCGGTGGTGCTCGCGGCCGAAACGCGCTCGCGCGACCTAGACGCCTGAGCACACCGACTTTACACTTTTCTTCCGCATATCGGGACGGGATAATCGCCCCACAACTCGATTCCCAACTTCGTGAAAGTGAGCGACGCCAATGGCTACGACCCCGGTGGAAGTCGTCTTCAGCTTCGACACGACGGGCAGCATGTACCCGTGCCTCACGCAGGTGCGGCGCAAGATCAAGGAAACCGTGACGCGGCTGTTCAAGGAGGTGCCCGGCATCCGCGTTGGCATCATCGCCCACGGCGACTACTGCGACAAAGGGTCCACCTACGTCACCAAGCACCTCGACCTGAGCGACAAGCCCGCGACCATCTCCAAGTTCGTCGAGACCGTCGGGGCTACCGGCGGCGGCGACCTGCCGGAGTGCTATGAACTGGTGCTGCACGAGGCCCAAGACCTGGACTGGACCGACGGCGCGACGAAGGCGATGGTGCTGATCGGCGACGACGTGCCGCACCCGCCGAACGCCAACCCCAAGAAGCTCGACTGGCGCGACGAGGTGGACAAACTCGCGGAGATGGGCGTGCCGGTGTACGGCGTGCAGGCCTTGAACCGCGGCCACGCCACCCGCTTCTACGAAACGCTGGCGAAGAAGTCCGGCGGATACCACCTGAGCCTCGACCAGTTCGCGCACGTCACCGACCTGGTGCTGGCGATCTGCTTCAAACAGAACTCCGACGAGCACCTCCAGCGGTACGAGACGGAAGTGCGCGGCGCGAAACGCATGAGCCGCGGGCTGAACCGCATCTTCGACACGATGCTGAAGCGGAAGACGAGCACGGAGTTCGCGGTCGGCGACCTGCACGCGGTGCCGCCGGGCCGGTTCCAGGTGCTCGAAGTTGACGACGACGCTTCGATCCGCGAGTTCGTCGAAGCCAACGGCCTGAACTTCAAGCCGGGCCGCGGGTTCTACGAGTTTACCAAGCCGGAGATGATCCAGAGCTACAAGGAAGTGGTGCTGGAGGAGCGGACGACGGGCGACATGTTCGCCGGCGACAAGGCCCGCGAGATGCTCGGTCTGCCGTCGGGCGAGAACGCCCGCATCCGGCCGACCGAGTTGGCCAAGTACGCGGTGTTCGTGCAGAGCACGTCGTACAACCGCCGACTGATCGGCGGCACACGGTTCCTGTACGAAGTCGAAGACTGGGACGTGACCGGCGAGGGCATCGACGGCGCGGACGCGGCGAAGGCTCGCAAGAAAGCGGACGCCGCGACCAAACCGGTCGCGAAGAAGGCGAAGAAGAAGCCCGTCGCGAAGAAGAAGGTGGTGGTGAAGAAGAAGGTTACGGGCAAACTGCGCAAGGCGAAAAAGGCGTGATGCCGCAGTGTAGCGAGTACGCCTCAGACGCACGTAAGCCCTGTATTGCTTGCAGGGCTTACGGCGTTTTCAGGAGCAAGCGGGAGTGTATGGAAATCGAATCCACTGGGAGCGTTGTTCACACCCCCCACAGGTTTTGAAGACCGGAAGGCCCTTTCCCCATCATATGATTCTGTAGGCACTTCTGACGACGACGAAAAGCGCTTGGCGTTCTGCTTGGCGTTTCTTTCCGAGAAAACTCCCGACTTGGCGCTACTCGTCCAGCGCTGGGACACGCTGCCCGCCGTGCTGAAGACCGGCATCGTGGCGATGGTCCGCGGCGCGGCACACGAGGGGTAGCGGGCGATATTCTCCGCCCTCGATTTGCATGACCGTACCGCACCTGACGCAAAAACTCGCGGAAGTTATTTCGTGAGAGGAGGGGGGTCACACCTCATCGTAACGACATTGTCACACTAGCGCATGGCATCATAGGACACCGCGGGGCTTCGCGGAATAGATACAGGTAGTCGCGTGCGTGTACTGGCAACGCACCGCATCAGGAGTACCAAATGACTGCGACGACCTCTGTTTCTCGCCCCGCTGGCGCGCCGTGGCCTCTCCGCGACGCAGCCTCTTTTCTTGGCATTTCTCCACGGCACCTCGCACGCCTGATTGACACCGGCGCGATTGCGTGCATGCGCATCGGCCGGCGCGTACTCGTCGCCGACGGCGAGTTACGGCGCGTCGCCGCACACGGAACCGCCACGACCCGCTAACCCGGTTTCCAAAGCTTCATCTCCCCTCTGGGCGGCGCTAGCCGTCACCGTGGAAGGTGCGCGCATGGACAGATGCATCACGGAACCCGAAGCGCTGGCCGCCGCTGACGCGGCCCTGCTGCTCGGCGTCTCACGTTCGTTGTTCTTCAAGATGCACTCCGCCGGAAAGGTGCCGGTGCCGGTGTACCTCACGCCGCGCTGCCCGCGCTGGCGGCGCGCCGAACTGCTCGCGTGGCTCGCCGCCGGCTGCCCGGATCGGCTCACCTGGACGAAGCTGCGGAAGGGGGAGTAATGATCCCCACCGAAACGACGTGGCTGCGCGTCTCGCGGGAACTGCCGTGTCCGGTGTGCGGCAAGTTCGACTGGTGCCTCGTCGCGGCGGATAAGAGCGCGGTGATATGCCCGCGCACGGAATCGCCCAAGCGGTGCGGCGAAGCCGGCTACCTGCATCGGCTCACCGATTCGCCGCGACCGCGCGGCCCG
>SXHE01000316.1 GCA_005773755.1 Planctomycetia bacterium | reverse complement strand
TCATCGTGGTGAACCCGGACTTGGCGAGCAGCTTGCCGACCTCGCGGGCCTGGGTGTAGTAGCGGTGGTGCTCGTCGAACCGCGCGGACCCGAACACGGTCACACACGGCCCGACGAAGTGCAGCTTGCGGAACCCGCGGACCAGTTCGCGGAAGATGCGGACCGCTTGCCAGAAGTCGGTCTTGCGCCGCTGCGGGCCGCGCAAGAACTTCGTTTCGGCGGGCGCGGCGGCAGCGGCGTTCCGCTTCCATTCACCGGACGGAAGGGGCGTGCTGGGTGTGACAGGCACTTCGGATTCGAGTACTTTATCGGCCATCGCAGACGAACTCCACCGGCGGGTCGGACACTTGCTCGCCGATCTTATTATTCGCGCGGAATCCCCGCTGCTTTCAGCAATTTGTCCGTTTCGCGATACGCTTCCGTTACCCACTCGACGATCTTGTCCGGCTCCGGCGAGTATTCCAGTTCGATGCTGACCGCGCCGTCGATGCCGAGCGCCGCGATCTCCTTCAGGTAGGGCGCGAAGTCCACCACGCCGCGGCCGGGCGGCAGGTCGCCGTGAACCTTCCCGTCGCAATCGCTGATGTGGACGTGAATCGCCTTCCCCTTCAGCGCGCGCAGCTCTTCGGGCTTCGTGCCGGCGAGTTGCAGGTGTGAAACGTCGATGTTCGCGCGCACCGCGGGGTGGGCCACGTCGTCGATGAACCGCACCATGTTCGGCACGTCGTTCAGCAGCGACAGCTTGAACGGCTCCAATTCGAGCGCGATGTCGAGGCCGAGCCGCGCGGCGTGATCGCCCAGCGCCTTGAGGTGCTTCACGCCCGTCGCCCACTGCTCCGCGGGCGCGATCACCTGGCGCTCCCAGATGTATTCGCCGAGAACCAGCAACAGGTTTCGCGCGCCGAGTTCGTAACAGAAGTCGAGGTACGCGCGGCACCGGTCGAGGTGAAACCGCTGCACGCTGGGGTTGAAGTCGATCAGCCCGACCGCGACGCACGCGACGCTGACGATCGGCAGCCCGACGCGCTCGCACTCGGTCCGAATGAGCTTGCGCTCCTTCGCGTCGGTGTCGAGCGGGTCGGCGAAGATGTCGATGGTGTCGAAGCCGATGGCTTTCGTCTGCTGGATGCCGAACGCGGTGCCCTTGCCGGCTTGCGCCCAGGCGGAGTTGATGAGGCCGAGTTTCATTTTCGTGTTCGGTGTGTGGTGTTCGGGGTGTGGTGTTTGGTTCCGCCCGTATTGCATACGTTAGGGAGAGGTGCTGCGCCAAACACGAAACACCAAACACGAAACACCCGACACTAAGCGATGCTGGAACACTTCAACGAGTTCGGCTATCTGGGCGTGTTCGTCGCGCTGCTGGCGGCCGGGTTCGGGTTCCCGATCCCGGAAGAGCTGCCGGTCATCACCGCCGGCATCATGGTCGGGCACGACGACACCACGCTCCGCTGGTACATCATGCTGCCGGTGGTGATCGCCGGCGTCGTCATCGGCGACGGCGTGCTGTACGGCATCGGCCGGCTGTGGGGCCACCGATTATTGAACATCCGGTTCGTGCGCCGCAAGCTCGTTCCGCTCGACAAGCAGGAGCACATCGAAAAGAATTTCGCCGAACGCGGTATCTGGGTGCTGCTCGGCGCGCGGCTGTTGCCCGGCATCCGCACACCCATCTTCATCATGGCCGGTGTGCTGCGCGTGCCGGTCGGCCGGTTCCTCCTCGCCGACGCGATCTACGCGATCCCCCTCGTCAACCTGCTGTTCTGGCTCTCGTACTTCCTGACCGACCAGATGCTCGTGATCTTCAACAAGATCAAGGAGTACCAGTCGCTGGTGGCGGTCGCGGTGCTGTCGGGCATCGCCGGGGCGCTGATCCAGAAGTACATCCTGAGCCGGCACGTTTCGACCGGTGACGCGCCGCACGTTCCCGACATCATCTCCAAGCCCGCGGTCGCCGCGGCGCACGTCGTTGAGATCGTGGTCGAGAAGGTGACCGGCCGGCACCACGACAAACCGCACGACGAGGACGGCCCGCCGGCACACGAACTGAAGCCGCCAGAGGGCACGAGCCACGACGCGGCCGAGGGTCGGAAGCCGTGACGAACGGGAACCGCGTGAGCGCTCCGCCTCCAAACGGGGCGGGCCATTCGACAGTGATATTGAGGGACGCCCCGGAGATGCTCAAGACGTGAACCGCCGGCCCGACCCCCGCGACCCCGCCCCGCGCGACCCGAACCGCCGCCGCGCGCTCACCAACGTGGGCGGCGCGATCGACACCGAGGGCGATCAGGCCGACGCCGGCCGGCTCGCCCGCGCGCTGGCGGTCCCGCCCGCGACCGACGCCGACGACGAACCCGCGCGGTCGCACGTCCACGGGTTCCACACCTACCCCGCGCGGATCCACCCGGTCACGGCCGCGCGACTCGTCAGCGCGTTCGGGGGAACCGGCGCGCGCGTCCTCGATCCGTTCTGCGGGTCCGGCACGGTGCTCGTCGAAGCGCTGATCGCCGGCCGCGGCGCGATCGGCTCCGACCTGAACCCGATCGCGGTCCGACTGGCCGCGTGCAAGACCCGCCCGCGCACCGCCGCCGAACTCGCGCACCTCGTGGAACTCGCCGCCGACTGCGCGACCGAGGCCGACGCGCGGCGGAAGGCGAAGGCCGGCGCGAGCCGCCGGTTCCCGCGCGAGGACGTGGAACTGTTCGAGCCGCACGTCCTGCTCGAACTCGATTCGCTCCGCGCGAAGATCGAAACGCTCCGCACCGACCCGGCCCGGCCCGACCTGGAGCTGATCCTGTCCGCGGTGCTCGTGAAACTGTCGCGGAAAGAGGGCGACACGGCGGCAAGCGTGGGACCGCGCCGCACGCGGGCCGGGTTCGCGGCCAAGCTGTTCGTGCTCAAGGCCCGTGACCTGTGCGACCGGCTCACCGCGCTCGGTCGCCTGCTCCCCAACCCGGTGCCGCCGGCGGTCGTGTTGCAGGACGACGCGACCGAACTGAAGCGACTACCGCCCGACCCGGTGGGCGCGATCATCACG
This sequence comes from Planctomycetia bacterium, assembly GCA_005773755.1. Lineage (GTDB taxonomy): Bacteria > Planctomycetota > Planctomycetia > Gemmatales > Gemmataceae > Gemmata. Next base: position 910 of record SXHE01000316.1, on the reverse strand, counting down.
TCGCCGCCCTACGCGGCCACATATGACTACCTGGCGCACCACGCGCTGCGGTTGCGGTGGCTCGGCCTGAACGCCGCGCCGCTGATCAAGGGTGAGATCGGCTCGCGCTCCGCGTACGCGCGGCTCCAGCCGGCGGCGGCGCGCGCGGCGTGGGCGAAGGAACTGGAGCGCTTCTTCCGGGCCGCGGCGCAGGTGCTCCCGGCCGGTGGGCCGCTGGTCGTAGTGATGGCGGATTCGGCGGTCGGCGACGTGGCGATCCGCGCCGACGAGGTGGTCGCGGAGGCGGGCCGCGCCTGCGGGTTGCGGCCGACCGCGCGGGCCTCGCAGCCGCGCCCACACTTCCACGGCCCGACCGCGAACGCCTTCCGCGACCGCCCGCGGTTCGAGCACGCGCTGCTACTGCGGAAGTGAAGTCACCTCTTGAGCGGGTCGAACTTGCCGCGGATCGCGTCGAACTCGCGGTTGGACTTGAACCAGTTGAGCCGGATCGAGTTCTTGAACTCGCCCGCGGCGCGGGCCTTCTCCAAACACGCGACGGCCTTGTTGACCGCGGCTTCGGACTGGGCGAGCCGCTCGGCCGGCTCCAGTTCGGCTTCGTCGCCCGCCTGTTGCGCGGCGATGCACCACACGCGGGCCAGGTCGAGCCACAACCAACCGGGCAGCTCGCGCTTCATCTGGAGTTCGGCCCCGGCCACCGCGGGCTTCCAGTCGCGGGCGTACAGGTGCGATTGGAGCGTGTACAGCTCGTGCCGGTTGCGGAACCGCGTGTCCGGGTCCTCGACCGCGAGCCGGGCCCACTCGGTCGCGGCCTCGCGGTGCCGCCCGGTGCCGTTGTAGACGTGGGCGCGGCCGGTGGTCGCGCTCGCCCAGGCGTCGCGCGCCAGCGCGTGGCGCTCGCGCGCGGGCGGAT
>SXHE01000315.1 GCA_005773755.1 Planctomycetia bacterium | reverse complement strand
GTAGAGGTCTTCGCGGAACTCGCCGTCCTCGACCGACTGTTCGAGCTGGGCGTTGGTCGCCGCGACCACGCGCACGTCGACGCGAATGGTGCGACTCTCGCCGACGCGCTCGAACTCTTTCTCCTGAAGGACGCGCAGCAGTTTCACCTGAAGGTGCGCGGACGTGCTGTTGATCTCATCGAGGAAGATGGTACCGCCGTGCGCGGCCTCGAAGCGGCCGGTTTTGTTCTCAACGGCCCCGGTGAACGCGCCCTTGATGTGCCCAAAGAGTTCGCTTTCGAGCAAGTTCTCGTGCAGCGCGCCGCAGTTGACACGAACGAACGGCCCGTCGGCGCGGCGGCTGAGCTTGTGAACGGCTTTCGCGATCACTTCCTTGCCCGTGCCCGTTTCACCAATCAGGAGGACGTGCGCGGATTTGGGCGCGGCAAGGCGAACGAGACGGTAAACGTCCTGCATGGCCGGCGCGCTGCCCACGATTTCGGGCAATGGCGGCTCGAACTGCTCGCTTTTCGGCATCGATTCGGCGCTTCCGGGAGAGGAAGCCGCGGGGCGAGAGAGAAACTCACTCCGTATAGAAATAGTTTAGCGTGCGGTGCCCGCCGAAGCCACACAATTTGCCCAGGAGGTGCGCACTTGGGAAGCGAAGAAACGCCACTTGTGGCTTCGCGATTATTCCTTGCCCAACACCAGATCGACGACCCAGCACCCGCGGACGTGCGGCGCGGTCGTGTCGCGGCAGTGGCCCAGCATGTCGTCGTTGTCGCAGCCGGCGTCTTGCAGCGCGTCGGCCAGAATCGGCATCACAGAGAACTCGCGCGCCTCGTACATCGTCCGCGCGAGGGCAATCGCGGTGTCGGTGCGCCACGCCGGGGCGAACACCACCGGGCGGAACGGGTTTCCGAAGATGTCGCGAACGAAGTGAGCGAGTTGGGCGGTGGTTGGGATCGAAAACTCACTCGCGAAGTTGCCGAGCGTCTGTGCGATCTCGTTGGTTCGTAACCGCGTTAGCCCGGTGGGTAAATGGAACACGTTCCACGGCCCGCCGGTCGCTGGCTTCGCCCCAACCAACTGCCTGTGACCGAACTTTCCGTCCGCGAACGCTTCAGCCGCATCGACTCCCTTCGCGTATTCGACCAACAGTTCTGGTCGAAACGACATCGCAACGTCAGCAAGAAAAACTGAGTGAGGTGGGGCGGCGGCTATAATCTCCCGCGCCCACGCCACGCACCACAGCCGCAACTTGCGAGACCGGTTGATGTCCGGTAGCGCGCTAAGCATCGCCGCCCAGTCGTTCGATTGCTCCCAGACCTGGGGATCCATCTTCCACCTCGCGCGCCGTCACTTCGTCGCGGCTGTATAATACCCGCTACCGCACTCCTGCCGCCATCTGCGTGAACCCGTGTCGCTGATCCAGGGCATCCACCACTACTGCATCGGCCTGAGCTACCTGTGCGCGCTCTTGCTCGAACTGGCCCGGCTGTTCTGGCCGGGCAAGGGGTGGCGGGTCGCGGGGCTGGTGTTCGGCGCGGCCGGGCTGTTCGCGCACACCGCGTACCTGCTGTTCAACCAGCCGTCGCCCGCGGTGCCCTACGGCTCGCTGCTCCTGCTCGCGTGGGTACTCGCGCTGTTCTACATCTACGGCACGATCCACCACGCGAAGCAGACGTGGGCGGTGTTCGTGCTGCCCGTGGTGCTGGGATTAATCGTCGCGTCGCGCGTGCTGTTCAAGACCGGTCCCGACTCCGCCGCGTTCGACGCGGCCGGCTGGCTCACCGGCGACCGCTTCTGGGCCAGCGTTCACGGCGTTCTGATCCTGCTCACGTCGGTCGGTGTGAGCGTCAGTTTCCTCGCGAGTGTGATGTACCTGATCCAGGCGCGCCGGCTGCGGAAGAAGCTCGCCCCCGTCAGCGCGCTGCCGATGCTCAGCCTCGAACGACTCGAAACGATGAACCGGCGGGCGCTGAACGTGGCGTTCCCGATGCTCACCGTTGGGCTGCTCGTCGGCACGCTGCTGCTGCCACACGGCCCGTCGCTCGGCGACAACTGGTTGTCCGTCAAGGTGCTCTCGACGGCGGCACTGTGGGTCGTGTTCCTCGTTCTGCTATACCTGCGGTACGGCGCACACGTCCCGGCCCGCCGGCTCGCGCTGTTCTCCATCGCCGCGTTCGCGTTGCTGCTCGTCGCCCTCGTCACCGCGCACCCGTTCGCGGTGGGAGGGGCGAAGTGAACTTGCGCGCGATCGGGTGCAACGTCGAATCGGCCGCGGTCGAGCTGCGCGAGAAGCTCGCGTTCGACGCCGCGAAGACGCAAAAGGCGCTCGCGGAGCTGAACGCCCGGTTCGCGGCCGAAGCCGTCGTGCTGGGCACCTGCAACCGCGTCGAGATTTACGTCTCTCGCGCGGAGACGGTCGCCCCCCTGCACGTCCCGCTCATGGCCGAGTTCCTGGCCGAAATTCACGGGCTGAGCGCGAGCACCATCGCGCCGCACCTGTACGAGCACGCGGACGCCGCCGCCGCGAAGCACCTGTTCCGCGTCGCCGCGGGCCTCGACAGCGTCGTGGTCGGCGAGAGCCAGATCAGCGGGCAGGTGAAAGAGGCCTACGAATCCGCGCTGAAGTTGACCGCGACCGGCCCACTGCTGAACACGCTGTTCCCGGCGGCGCTGCGCGTGTCGAAGCGGGTGCGCAGCGAGACCGGGATCGCGCAGGGGCACGTCTCGGTGGCGAGCGCCGCGGTCGATTACGTGCGCCAGGTGTTCAGCACGCTCACAGACAAGACGGTACTGGTGATCGGCGCGGGCGAGATGGGCCGGCTGGCGCTGAACCACCTCACGGAGCGGCACCCGGCCGCGGTGCTGGTCACGAACCGCAGCCCGGAGCGGGCCGCCGCCAGCGCCGCCGAGTGCGGCGGTCGCGCCGTGCCGTGGGAGCACCTCGACGACGCTTTGGTTCAGGCCGACATCGTGCTCAGCACGACCGGCGCGCCGGAGCCGATCGTCACCCGCCGCCGGTTCGACGACAAGGTGCGCCGCCGCCGCGCCGGGCGCACGCTCCTGGTGTTCGACATGGCCGTGCCGCGCGACTTCGACCCGGCCATCCACGATGGCGACGCGGTGAGCGTGTTCAACGTGGACGACCTGGCGCGCGTGGCCGACGAGCGCATGGCCGAGCGCCGCCGCCACCTGCCCGCCGCCGAGCAGATCGTAGACGCCGAGGTGACGAAGTTCGTGAAGGAGTGGAACACCCGGCAGGACGGCCCGGTGATCGGGCAACTCAACGCCGAGGCGGAGAAGATCCGCGACGAGATTTTGGCCGCGCTGATGACGAAGATGAACGGTCGGCTGTCGGCGAAGGAGAGGTCCGAGATCGAGTACGCCTTCCGCCTCTTCCAGAGCAAGCTGCTACACGGCCCGATCGCGGCTCTGAAGGAGTCGAGCCGCGAGGGCCACAGCGGCGGCCTGCGAGAGGCGATCATGAAGCTGTTCGGGCTGAAGGGGTGACCGGCTCGCGTCGGTCGCTACTTCGACGTAACCAGCGCGAAGATGAGCAAGGCGATCACTGCCAGGAGCGCGCGCAAGAGCCAGCCGTGGTACGGGTCGGAGCGGATCGAGAGTGCCATGACAACCTCCGCGGGAAGGGCGAAGGGCGAGGGGTTAGAGGACGTTGAAGCGTGTTCGCCCGTTACACGATTGTAACTCGCCCAAACCGTCGTGTTCAACCGCGAACCGTCACCCGTCTCGCACGTCCACGCGCAGCACCTCGAACAGCGGGCAGGCGCACCGGTCCCACACCGCGGTCCGCTGCTCGTCGGTCGATTCGTCCTGGCACAGGTCGTACCACTCCAGCCAGTCGGCGCGGCGGGCCGAGTCCGGCTCCGGCAGTGGGAAACCGCGGACCGCGAGGGCCGCGCGGCCCTCGTCGGTCGCCGCGCCCGCGTCCGGTTCTACGAACACGAACGGGTTCAGCGTGTGCCGGGCCGCGGTCGCGAGCCGGTCACGGTGAGCTTCCGTCGCGGCACGCGTTGCGAACAGCGCGAGCGGGGCGCGGGTGTTCGGGGGCGGCTCGTTCCGCTCGCCGGGGAACGTCTGATTCAGCACGACGCGGCGCTGCACGAGGAAGCCTCCTCCCGCCAGCGCCGGCACGTCGGACGGCACCGTCACCGTTTCGTACCACCGTGTCGTCGCGCGCGGGCGGCACGTGAGCCCCAGCAAGTGCCCGCGCTCGGAGCGCAGCGGCACCAGGTTCCGGTTGCCCTCGTCCGCGATTCCCAGAAACACATGCGCCGTGAACGGCGCGGCTTCGGTTACGTCGAAGAACCGGACCTTGTCGAACGCGGCCCAGGCGTGCGCGAGCTGGTCGGCGGTCCAGGTGTGCGCGAACGCCACCCACCACTCGCGCCAATCGGCGTGGCGCAGTTCGCTCGACGGCGGCTCGATGCCGGCGTCCATGAGCCAGTCGTGCAGTCGCGGGCCGTCGAGCGATGATTGAAAAAACACGAACCCGCCGCCGAACCGGAACGGGTTCTCGCCGGCGCGCGCGTCCGCTTCGAGCGCGGCGCGGTGGTCGTCGGCCGCGTCGAACGTATCGAAGGTGGCAACGACCGCCGCGCCGGGCAACTGCCGCGTGTACGGGTCGCCGTGCGGCGACTGATACCACCCCAACCCGCGAACGACGTATTGAAGGGAAGTCATGGCCGCACGTCGTCAGAACAACTCTTTCACCGCGTCGCCGCCGTTGGGCAGCAGGTTGAGCACGCGGCCCGCGGCGTCGGTGTAGGTCGAATCGAGGGGCACACCAAAGTGCCGGTAGATCGTCGCGGCCAGGTCGCCCGGCGTGACGGGGCGCTCCATGATGTGCCCGCCGTCTTTTGTGCTGCTGCCGATCACCTGCGCGTGCCTCAACCCGCCACCGGCCAGCAGCATCGACATGACGTAGGGCCAGTGGTTGCGGCCGTCGGTGCTGTCCTGCGTGCCCAGTTGCGGCGTGCGGCCGAACTCGCCCATCGCGATTACGAGCGTTTGGTCGAGCAGGCCGCGCTGTTCCAGGTCGCTCACCAGCGTCGTGATGAGGTGATCGAACAGCGGCAGCAGCGGGCCGAGGCCCTTCGAGATGCCGCCGTAGGGCGGGATGTTGTCGCCGTGCGTGTCCCAGGTGCCGCTCGCGGTGTGGTAACTCAGGTCGAGCGTGACGAACGCGGTGCCGGCTTCCACCAACCGCCGCGCGAGCAACAGTTGCTGCGCCCACAGGTGCTTGCCGTAGCGGTCGCGGGTGGCTTGCGGCTCCTTCGCGAGGTCGAGCGCGTCGCGCACCCGCCCGCCGGTCAGCATCCCCACCGCTTGCTGTTCGTACTTCTCCAGGCCGGCCATCGCGCCGCTGCGGTCGATGTCCGCGCGGAGTCGGTCGAAGTTTTTGAGGAGCGATTTCCGGTCGCCCATGCGCGCGGCGGACACGTCCGTCGGCAGCTCGAACATGCGCCCGCCGGACAGCGTGCCGGTGTCCTTGCCCACGAGGTCGTACACCGGGAGCCGCGCGGCCTCGTTCGCGAGGAACGGGTCGTACTGCTTGCCGAGCAGCCCGGCGAACGCGAGGTGCGACCGCGAGCGCATGAACGCGACGTACGCCGGCACGCGCGGGTCGTTCGCCCCGCGCAACTTCGCCACCAGCGACGCAATCGCCGGGTACGAGCGCGATTCGGGATTGGTGCGCGGCTCCGCGAGCAGGTTCGCGGTCTGCATCACCGTGTTCGGCTCGTGGTTGCTGTGCCGCGGGTCGACGGAGCGGATCACGGTGAACCGGTCGAGCACGGTCGCGAGCTTGGGCAGGTGCTCGCAGACGATCACGCCGGGCAGCTTGGTCTTGGTGACGCCGAACGGCCCGCGGTTTTCTGGCGGCCGGCTCGGTTTGGGGTCGAGCGTGTCGATCTGGCTCGGCCCGCCGGCCATCCACAACAGAATGACGCTCTTGGGAGATGTGCGATTGCTTTCGCGCGCCCGGAGCAACCCCGGCAGCGTGAGACCGCCGAACCCGGCGATGCCGGCTTTCAGCAGGTTGCGGCGCGACAGCAGCAGGCCGTCGCGCCGGGCCACGTTGAGGAACCCGAATGCGTTGGGGTGTGCGTGGGGCATGTGCGGTGGGAGGGT
>SXHE01000314.1 GCA_005773755.1 Planctomycetia bacterium | reverse complement strand
GTCGTGGTTGCCGTTGCGCGGGCCGGGCACCGGCATCGGGGTCGGCGTCACCACCAGGTCGCGGAACTCTGGCGTGCTGTGGAGCGGAACGAAGTTGCCGTTCTTGGTGCGGCTCACCACGATCCCGACCGGGTCGCCCAGGAGCCGGTCGCGCAGCGCCTTGCGGATGCCGTCCGTGCTCCCCTTCACCGGGTGCGGCTGGTTGTTCTCGTCGCGGTACACCAGATACCAGACGTCGGCGGGCGCGGCCTGCTGGTTCGCGGCGGCAGCGGCCCGGCTCTGACCGGTCAGGTCTTCCACGAACTCGCGACAGCTACTCGGCCGCTGCCCCGGTTCGGCGCTCATGGCCCGGCGGATCGCCCAGTCCACGCGTTCCGAAACGGCCGGGTTCAGCTCCTTCGGCGACGGGAACTCGTTGCGGATCTTCTTCATCCAACAGTCGAGCGGGCTGGCGTTGTCGAACGGGACCACTCCGGTAATCATCGCGTAGAGGGTCGCGCCGAGGGAGTAGATGTCGCCGCGCACGTCCACGGTCTTGGCGTTGCGGAACTGCTCAGGGGCCATGTAGTGGGGCGTGCCCAGCCCGCGGCCGGTGCGGGTCAGGTTCAAGTCGCCCTCGACCTCTTTCACCAACCCCAGGTCGGTCAACTTGGCGACGCCCTCGCGGGTGACCAGGATGTTGTCGGGCTTCACGTCGCGGTGAACGAGACCCTGCTTGTGGGCCCGCTGGAGGCCGTCGCACACCTGCCCGATGAGCCGCACGGCTTCCGCTTCGGGGTACGCGCCGCGCTGCTCGATGCGCTGGCCGATCGAGGGGCCGTCCACGAACTCCATGACCAGGAACGGGTGCGGCAGCGCCCCGCAGTAGTCGATGGCCTTCACCACGTTGGGGTGGTCGAGCACCTTCGCGGCCATGAACTCGCGCTCGAACCGCTGGAGCAGGATCGGGTTCTTGGCGGTCGCCGTGGCGATCACCTTCACGGCGACGATCTCGCCGGTGTTGCGGTTCTTCCCCTTGTAGACCGTGCCCATCCCGCCCTCGGCGATCTTCGACACGATGTCGTAGACGCCGAGCTGGGTCGGGGGGGACGTGTCGAGTGTCATGAGGCGCTCCGGCGTGCGGCGGCGACGAGAAGTCGGCGCGCGGTTACTTTAGGTATAGGTCAAACGCCGCGCCCGTGCGCGGACAGTTCCCGTTGGTGCGGCGGCGCGGGTCGGGTAAGATTCCTGAAAGGTTCGCCCGCGCCCCGACATAATCGCTAAGACCGACACGGCTTTGCTGGTTTTCGTATCTCCCGCGCATTGTGGAAGTTCGGCGCTTGTCAAGGTCGATGCCGTCCGTCACAATCGCATTACGCGGTGGGGCACACGTTTGTGACCCCGTGCCGTAACTTCTTGTCGGACTGGCACTCGCGCCGCCGGCCCCACACGGACTCGAACTCCCATGAGATGGTTCGGCATTCTGCTGATCGTCTTCAACGTGGCCGCTGGCGCGGGCTTCGTCTACCTGTCCACACAAGACTGGAAGGGGCGACAGACGATCAACGCCGCGGGCGTCCGCCACATCCTGGTACTTACCGGGCTGCCGGTCGACCCGCCGCCGGGCGCGCCCGAGGGCTTCGATCCCGAAGAGACTCCGTTCATTCTTGAGATGGGCGGAGGAGAGTCTACCAAAACCATCAGCCAGAAGTTGCTGGAATCTTACTTCACGACACACACGAAGAAGGGCAACGCCGATCCGCCCGCGGCCACCGATCCGCCGCTGCTCATGCCGTCCGGGAAGATTCCGCTGTCGGTTCAAGACCCGGTCACGCACCAGATCGCCGAAGTGAAGCGCGTTCAGGCCATCATCAAGGCCGAACTGGACAAAGAGATTCCCGCGGCCGAGACGCTCACGTTCATGCAAGAGCGAATCGGGCTGCTGCGGGGCTGGCTGCTCAACCAGGCCGAGACCATCGACGTGCGGGTCGAGTACCTCGCGCTGCTTTCGCCGACCGACGCGGCCGGCCAGCCCAAGACCGTGGACCGCCTCAAAGCCGACGCGACCAAGCTCCGCGAGCTGCTCGACGCCCGCTTCGCCGCGGTGCTCGCCAAGCCCGCGCGGACCGAGAACCCGGTCGATCCCGGCGAGAAGACCGCCCCGGACTACGCCGAGAAGAAGCTCAAGATCGACGCCATGCCCGAAAAGGACCGGCTCGCGAAGTCGGCCGAGTGGCGGGCCGCCGTGCAAGACGACACCCAGCGCCGGATGCTCATCGCGCACCTGCTCGTTCACCTCGAACCCGACGCGAACTGGCAGAAGCGGGTGATGATCGTCGTCGGCCTGCGCCGGTACGTCAAGGCGGTCTCGCTCCAGGTGGTCCGGTTCGCGGACATGACCAACCAGATCGAGCGGTACGTGCCCAACGATCAGGCGGCGTTCACCAAGCACGAGAACCAGCTGCGCGACCGGGCCATCCGCAACGCGGAACGCGCCCGCGCGGTCGCCGAGATCCGCGTCGCGCTCAACGCCCAGAAGATCGCGAAGGATGACGCGGTGAACCGCCAGCGGACGCAGCTCAAACTGCTGACGGATCAGCTCACGAAGCTCAAGAACGAGGTGGACGAGAAGCTCGTTCGCCAGACGGAAATCGAGACGGAACTGTTCGAGACGCAGCGCGAAGTGGCGCTGACGCTCGAAGAGGTGTACCGTCTGGAGGCGCTGCTGGCCGCGGTCGAGCGCGAGCGCCACGGCCTGTTGCCCCAGACCAAGTAACGTGTGAGCCGCTAGCGGTTCCGCGAACGGACACACTCAGGTGCGGCGATGACAGCTATCGGCAAACTGCTGGCACTCCTGAATCTCGTCGTCGGGATCGGCGTCCTGTCGTGGTCCGTGAACCTGTACGTTCACCGCCCCGGCTGGTTCGACGAGCCGTCGGAGTCCGTGGACAAGGGCAACAAGCCCGTCGGGTTCAAACAGTTCAAGGTGGAAGCGGACAACCTGTACAAGGTCGCGGCCATCTCCAGCGAGGCGTGGGGCACGAGCCTGAAAGCGCTGGAGGAGCGCGAGAAGTACCGGGCCGACCGCGAGGCCGGCTACGCCAAGCGCATCCAGTGGGCGCGCAAGGGCAACGGCACGGACCTGACCGACCCCTTGAACCCGAAAAGCGGCAAGGGCTTCTACGAACCGGTCATCGACAAGACCAACAACCTGCACGACCTGAGCGTCGTGGCCGGGCTGCCGAAGGGGAAGGCCGTGGTCGGCACCGACGGCTTGCCGCTGACCGGGCTCGACGGGTTGCTCGACTCCATCGCGGGTAACACCGCGGCGAGCCTGGAGATCCAGAAGGAGATTCTGAAGCAGGAGGCCGAGTTCGACCGGCTCGACAAACTGGTGATCGAAACGCAGATTAAAGCAATCAAGATGGGGGTCATCCGCGACAGCGTTCAGGCCGAATGGCTGTTCCTCACGGCCTTCGAGGTGAACGCCTCCGAGACCCGCGACACGGTGTTCCGGCGCGAGCGCCAGTTGCGTGCCAGACTGAAGATACTGGGGATCAGCGATCCGTGACCGTGGAACGGGTTTATTGCTTTCTGGAGCCGGCCTCTGGGAGGCCGGAGCGACACGCGCGAAACAGCTTCCGGGGTCTCAGACCCCGGCCACAGACATACAAGAACAGCTCGCCTTGCGGGGAGACGTGCGATGAGTTGGCTCGGCAAAATCATGTCATTCCTGGTCCTCATCGGCGCGGGCGTGTGGGTGTTCTTCACCGTGAACACGTACGTCACCCGCACGAACTGGAAGGTGCGCGCCGACTCGTTCGAGAAGGCCGCGAAGGAGAGCGAGGCCAACCGCGAGCGCGAGCGCCGCGACTGGGAGGCCAACCGCGACGCGCTCGTGCGCATGTACAACACCGAGAAGAGCCGCGGCGACAAACTCGAAGAGGGGTACAACGACCTCGCCGCCGCCGCGCGCAAGGTCGACGCCGAGTACAAACTGATCGAGCAGAGCCTGCGCGAAACCGACGTCGAGGTGAAGAAGCGCGACGCCCGCATCAAGACCATTCAGGACGAACTGGCCGACACCCGTACCCGCAACAACGGGCTCGAAGACGAGAAGTTGAAGCTCGTGCTGGCGAAGGAACTGGCCGACCGCGCCGCGCTTCAGGCCAAACTCGAGGCGGACAAGGAGCAGAAGCTGCGGCTGGCGGAAGAAGTGTCGGTCGCGGCGCTGAAGCTCCAGGTGGCCGAGTTGAAGCAGTCCGGCGGGGGCGGCGGCGCGGCGGCCGTCGTTCGCAACATCGAGAAGATTCCGACCCCGCTGCCGGAGAACATTCGCGGCACCGTGACCCACGACATGGTGAGCGAGTTCGTGCAGATCAGCATCGGCATCGACGCCGGCCTCGAAGTGGGAAGCCGCCTCGACATCTACCGCGAAACCGGCGGCGGCAAGTACCTGGGCACGTTGGTCGTCACCCGGTCGCTCGAACCCAAGAAGGCGGTCGCGGAGTTCAAACCGGCGCGCCCGGTGCCGGTGTCGCAACTGCGCCCGGACGAGCTGCCGAAGAAGGGCGACACCGTGGGCCAGATTTCCAACGGCCCCGGCCTCCGCTAACGCCGCTCGCGGCTGCGCGGGCACCACACACAGGAGCGAGCAATGGCGAAGGCTAAGGCAAAGGCCAAAGAAGAAGACCCGAAGCGCCTGACCCCGGTGAAGCGCGACGGCGCGTACGTGATGATGCTGTTCATCACGCTGCTGGCGATCGCCGGCGGCTGCGTGCTGATGTACTACGACCACCAAGAATACGGTGGCAAATCTCCGCCGAAGGAACCGGAGATGAAGATCATGCAGTTGGGCGCAAAGTCGGGCATCGCCGACGGCCCCGGCGCGACCCCGCCGGCCCCGCCCGCGCCGCCGCCCGACCCCGGTATGCCGCCCGGCGGTATGCCGCCGGGGATGCCGCCGGCCCCACCCGCGATGCCGTGATCGCGGTCCACAGCCGTTCAAGAGAAGGCCACTCGCTCCGCGAGTGGCTTTTTTTGCGCCGTGAGTGACCAAATCTTGCTCACCCCGTCGGCATTCGGCGCGCCCAACTTCGACTTTTTTCCGCGTGACACCGTCGCTATGGTTCCCGCCGTTGAGGGCATGTAGGCAGACTACCCAGGAAGGGCCGGTGGGTGTATGCGTCGGGCAACGGCGTGGTTCGTCGTGGTCGGCGTTGTGGTGCTCGGGTCCGCAACCCCCACGAGGGCGGCGGAAGCCGACGGGTTCTGGGTTTCGGTCGCGTCCGGCGTTGCCGGCTCGTCCGATCCGTCCAGCTATCAGGAGTGGTGGTTCGAGACCCCGCACGGCCCGCCGCCGGTCTCGGTCGCGCGGCTCAGCGGTCCGGCCGCGGAAGCGACCACCGCCGGCGGCAGCACGTTCTTCAGCGGCCCCGCGGTGCCGGTGAACCTGCACGCCAACGACGGTTACGCCTACCTCGCCAGCAACAAGCCCGGCGACCTCTCCGCGGCCCTGCGGCGGCAGATGGCCGGCGGCAAGGGGCTGGCGACCGTCGCCCCGGACCCGTTCGCCGTCGCCCCGCTCGCCAACGCCAACCAACTGACCATCGACCAGAGTGACCCGGACCCGACCGGGGCGCGCAAGCTGGACGTGAGCCTGACCGACCCCGCGCTGAACCCGCTCGGCGGCGCGTCCGTGGTCGTGCCGGAAAACGGCTGGTGGGTGATCGGCCTCGGCCCGAACACGAACATCGTACCCGACCCCGAACCGGAACCCGAACCGATTCCCGTTCCGCTGCCGGTTCCGACGCCCACCCCCGTCCCGGTGCCGTCCCCGTCACCCGGCCCGGTGGCGACCCCGGAACCGGCCACCGCGCTGCTGGCCGGTATCGGCGGGCTGGGCATGTTCGGCCTGCGACTGGTGAAGCGCCGCCGCGGGAAGTGAAGTCGGCTCGGGCTACACCGAAGGCCGCGAGGGCAACCCTCGCGGCCTTCGGCGCGCCCATCGGCCGCGCTTCCACCTCTCCCCCATGCTTTGATAGGGGAGAGGTCGGCGAGTCTTCGAGCCGGGTGAGGGGGCGCTGAGCGAAGTCAGGGAGTTCCGCGGAACTGAAGCGAGTCGCTGAACGCCCCCTCACCCGCCGGTCGCAAAGCCGACCGGCGACCTCTCCCCCAACAATGCTTGGGGGAGAGGTGAAGACACTCCGCCCATCGGTTCGACCGATGCGTCGCGTTCCCAGGCCCCGCTGGAAACGCCTCTCTTCATCCCTAATCATGTCTGCGTGGGTCGGCGGGTGTGCCGGCCCGCGAACACACTCGCACCCAACAGGAGTCTCCCCCGATGCCG